>JADLBG010000573.1 GCA_020847895.1 Bryobacterales bacterium | reverse complement strand
TGGGGAAGCCCGCCTCGAGAATATCCACTCCCAGTTCGGTGAGCTTGTAGGCGAGGCGCAGTTTCTCCCCCACCGTCATGCTGCATCCCGGGGATTGCTCCCCATCCCGCAGCGTTGTATCAAAGATATAGACGCGAGTGCTTTGCGACATCCTGGTCTCCGTTCGCTAGGCTGAAATCCGAGGGGAGGGGGCCTGTAACTCCACCAACGTCTCGGGGATAGTAGTCATTATGAGGCACGCGGCACGATTTGGCAAATTTATAGTTTTCCCTTGACGTATTGATTTTGTCTATGAGATAACTTTTGTTTATAGCCTGCTCTATGGAACTGTACCCATTGAAGGTGTTCCTTGCCGTGGCCAGCGAGAGGAGTTTTTCGCGGGCAGGGGAGAAGTTGATGCGGACGCAGCCGGCGGTGTCCCTTGCCGTGCAGCGCCTGGAATCGCAGCTTGGGGAGAAACTGCTGGACCGGTCCGGGAAAGACCTGCTGCTTACGGACGCGGGGCGGATTGTCCTGGACTACGCGCGGCGGTTCGAGAATATCGAGCGGGAGATGGAAACGGCGCTGGCGGAGTTGCGGGATAATTCCTCGGGGCGGCTGACGGTGGGGGCCAACGAATCCACGTCGCTCTACCTGCTGCAACATATCGAGCGATACCGGCGGCTGTATCCGAAGGTGAAGGTGCAGGTGCGGCGGACGCTATCGAGCCGCATTCCGGCGCAACTGATCGACGGGGACCTGGAGTTGGGGGTGATCAGCTACGATCCGAATGACGAGCACCTGCGGACGCAGGTGATCTTCACCGATCATCTGGCGTTCGTGGTTTCTCCGGAGCATCGGTTCGCCAGACGGGATTCGGTCTCGATCACGGAACTGGGGATGGAGACATTCGTGGCTCACAACGTAGTTTCGCCGTATCGCGATGTGGTGCTGCGGGAGTTTCAGCGGCACAAGGTGCCGTTGAACATGGATGTCGAGATGCCGACGGTGGAAACCATCCGGCTGCTGGTGCAGCGCAACGAAGGGGTGGCCTTCCTGCCGAAGATGTGCGTGGAGCAGGATGTGGAGACGGGACTGCTGGCCGAGGTGCGGGTGGAGGAGTTGCAAGTGGAGCGCAAGATCCGCCTGGTTTATCCGGCCAAGCGCGGGTTGAGCCATGCGGCGAAGGCGTTCCTCGAGGTGGTGGGGAGCTAGGGCGAGGGGGCGGGCTGCGTTACAATTTCAAAGGATCACGCTATGAGAAAGACCGTATACGTTTCCCTCACCGCGGCGGCACTGATGCTGATGCTCGGTTCGTGCACCAGTTCCAAGCCGCCCGAAGCCGCCAAGGAAGTTCCGAAGGAAGCCCCGAAGGAGGCTCCGAAGGAGCCGCCCAAGGAAGAGGCCAAGGCGGAGCCGAAGCCCGAGGCAGCGCCTCCCCCCACGGCGGGTAAGGCTCCGCTGACGTACAAGGTGAAGTTCGATACGACCAAGGGGAACATTGTGATCGAGGTGCACCGCGATTGGGCTCCGCTCGGGGCCGAGCGGTTCTACGAGTTGGTGAAGGACAACTACTTTGACGGAGCGCGCTTCTTCCGGGTGGTGCCGAACTTCGTGGTCCAATTCGGGTTGGCGGCCAGCCCGGCCAAGACGAAGAAGTGGGACCATGCGATTAAGGATGATCCGGTGACCCACACCAACAAGCCGGGGAGCATCACGTTCGCCACGGCGGGACCGAACACGCGCACCAGCCAGTTGTTCATCAACACGCGCAGCAACCAGATGCTGGACGACCAGGGATTCGCTCCGTTCGGCGAGGTGACCGAGGGGATGGACGCGGTGATGCATATTTACGCCGGCTACGGAGAGCAGCCGGACCAGGGGGCGATTACAAACCAGGGGAATGCGTACCTGACGGCGAAATTCCCGAATCTCGATTACATCCGCAAGGCGACGATCGTAGAATAGGTTGCCGGCCTGCGCGTACTCTGCGGCTAACAGGTTGAGAGGTCAATTCATATCGACTGAGGATAATTCCCGCAGATGCCTAAACATGAACATGATTCGGAAGACAAGGACAGTTCCCCGAAGCAGCAAAAGAAGAATCCCGCAGATGATGTCCCAACCCCGTTCGACGGACTGGTGAACATCCTCTCGGCCAACGTCAACGGTCTGGATCAAGCGACGTGGGACAATCTGGAGGCCATGGCGAAGGACAACGATATGCACGTGATGTGCCTCCAGGAAACCGGCCAGAACTTTCAGCCACCCCCGGGATGGAAGACGATTCAGCGGATTCCTTCGCGAAGGACGATCAACTACAAATTCCGGAGGGAAGCGCGGGCGTCCGCCGCGCCGTACGATGCCGTACGATAAGGACAAGAAACAACGGCCTCAGCGCGGGCAGGAAGAGAAGATCATCAAGGCGAGCACCCCGACGGGAACCGACAAAGCGGACATGGTGCTGGTCAGGCCCTGGGTCAAGTGGACGGAGATCCCGTATGAACCGGAGGCGAATCCGGACGTACAAAAATACGTCAACGAGCAACTGAACAACACGCCGCCCGATGAGATGGCACTCAAGACGGTAGTGGAACAGATGGTACTCCGGCCGCCGCAGGAGTTGCAGTTACAGTTTCCCGGCCACGAGCCGCTGAATCTGTTCAACTGGCACGCTCCGCAGGATGGCACGAGTGTGCTGGTTACTCAGGATCGAATGCACGCGTGGGGCACGAGATCCATGCACGGTATATAAAATCGAAGCGCAACCGGGCAACGTTCGGTGATATGAATACGCAGAGGGGGAAATTGGTGAATCACTACGCAGAAGCCGCCATCATGAGCGCGGGCTCCAGCGATCACTACTCCCACGCCGTGGTGGACAAACTGCTGAAGCCACAGACGATCGACCTCAAAGGAAGAGGCAGGGCGTTCAACAACAAAGGGCAGCGTGGATGTTCCGATCACGACGCATACGCGGTTCGCCTGTCCCTTCCGAAACAATAATTTGAGGCCGGGCGCTGGCGGGGATCGGTCATCTTTTGGGGTGGGGCAAGGCTAACACTACTGCGCAATATTCCACGCAATTTGGGTAGTATCCCCCGAATCGCGCTCCACACCCCCTCCCGGCGGGGTGGCCATCGGCTTGCTGTGGAGTTCATCGCAATCATCCTCGCGTAGCGTTGGAGGTTTCCGATGATGAAGCGCCGTTCCTCCACCTACGATCTCCTCCGGGACCACGGAGTGGACCGTAGAACCTTCCTCCGATTCTGCACCACCATCACCGCCGCAATGGGTCTGGAGTCCACCATGGTTCCCGCGGTGGTGGCGGCGATGGAAAACAAACCGCGCATTCCCGTCATCTGGCTCCATGGGCTGGAATGCACCTGCTGTAGCGAGAGTTTCATTCGCTCTTCCCATCCGATTGCGCAGGACATAGTCCTGAACATGATCTCGCTCGACTACGACGATACGCTGCAAGCGGCCGCGGGCGAGCAGGTGGAAGCGATCCGCAAGCGCATCATGAAGGAGCACAAAGGCGGCTATGTGCTAGCAGTGGAGGGCAATGCTCCCACGAAAGACGGAGGCGTGTACTGCACCGTAAACGGCGAGAGTTTCCTCGACATCCTGAAGGAAACCGCCGCCGATGCGAAGGCGGTGATCGCGTGGGGATCGTGCGCGTCGCACGGTTGTGTCCAGAACGCCAAGCCCAATCCCACGGGCGCGCAACCGGTGAAGAAGGTGATCACGGGGAAGCCGATCATCAACGTCCCGGGGTGCCCGCCCATTGCCGAGGTAATGACCGGGGTTCTTACGTATATCCTGACCTTCGACCAGCTTCCGGAACTCGACCGGGTGGGGCGGCCGAAGATGTTCTATGGCCAGCGGATCCACGACAAATGCTACCGGCGGCCGTTCTTCGACGCCGGACAGTTCGTGGAGAGTTGGGACGACGAAGGGGCGCGAAAGGGGTGGTGCCTGTATAAGATGGGCTGCCGCGGGCCGTCGACCTACAACTCCTGTTCCACGTTCAAATGGAACAACGGTGTTTCCTTTCCTATCGGCTCGGGCCACCCTTGCATCGGGTGTTCGGAGGAGAACTTCTGGGACAACGGACCGTTTTATCAGCGGCTGTCCGCTATTCCCGTGCCGGGGATCGAATCCACTCCGGACCAGGTTGGCAAGACACTCACGGTGCTGACCGGCATCGGCGTGGGGGCGCACCTGGTGAGTCACGTGGCGCGCAGCGCAGCCAAGAGCTACAGCAAGGAATCGGCGCCCCCGGCAGGCGGGGAAGAGGAAAGGAAGTGAGGTGGCGCCATGACAAAACGAGTTGTGGTGGACCCCATCACCCGCATTGAAGGGCACCTTCGAGTGGAGGCGATGCTCGACGACGGCAATAAAATTCATGATGCGATGAGTTCGGGCACGATGTGGCGCGGCATCGAGGTGATTCTCGAGGGCCGGGATCCGCGGGATGCCTGGGCATTCTGCGAGCGCATCTGCGGCGTGTGCACGACGGTACATGCGCTCGCCAGCGTGCGATGCGTGGAGAACTCGCTCGGCATTCAGGTTCCGCCGAACGCCGACATCATTCGCAACATCATGTTCCTCACGCAAATGGTGCAGGACCACGTGATCCACTTCTACCACCTGCATGCGCTCGATTGGGTGGATGTGGTGTCGGCGCTGAAAGCCAATCCGGCCGCCACGGCCGCCCTTGCCCAGAAGGTGGCGCCGAACTGGCCGCTCGGCACGGAAGGTTATTTTCGGGATATGGCCGGGACGCTGAAAAAGTTTGTGGATTCCGGGCAGCTCGGCATCTTCCAGAACGCCTATTGGGGGCATCCGGCCTACAAACTGCCGCCGGAAGCGAACCTGATGGCGGTGTGCCATTACCTGGAAGCGCTCAAATGGCAGAAGGAGATCATCAAGATCCACACGGTCTTCGGGGGCAAGAACCCGCATCCGAACTACATCGTGGGCGGTGTAGCCTCCGCAATCTCGATGCAGAGCGACAATGCCATCAACATGGAGCGGCTGAACCTGGTGCGCGACCAGATCATGAATGCCATCCACGTTGTGGAGGACATGTACATTCCCGACCTGCTTGCCGTGGCCAGTTTTTATCCCGAGTGGACCACTATCGGGGGCGGTCTCGGCAGTTACATGGTCTACGGCGATCTGCCGCGGAACGGCATTGGCGACCCGTCGAAGTTCCTTTTCCCGCGCGGCGTCATCCTCAATAAGAAGCTCGACGAGGTGCTGCCCGTCGATCCCGCGGACGCTTCGCAAATCCAGGAAGAGATCGCGCACTCCTGGTACGATTACCCGGACGGCAAGACATCTCTTCATCCGTGGGATGGCGTTACCAGCCCCAAGTACACCGGGCCCAAACCGCCGTATAAGGAACTGGATGAGAGCAAGGCGTACTCATGGCTCAAATCCCCACGGTGGAAAGGACACTCAGTGGAGGTGGGGCCGCTGGCGCGAATGCTGGTGGGCTTTGCCAGCGGCAGGCCGGAATTCAAGGAAGTGGTGACAGACGCGCTGGGCCGCCTCAAAGTGGGTCCAGAGGCGCTGTTTTCGACGCTTGGGCGGACCGCGGCGCGCGGCCTCGAGTCACGGCTGGCGGCGCGATGGCTGCTGGATGAATACAACCGGCTCATCGACAATCTGAAGGCGGGGGACTCCACCACGGCGGACACGAAATACTGGAACCCCGCCACCTGGAATGCGGAATCCAAAGGTTTCGGCTTCACCGAGGCGCCGCGGGGCGCGCTCTGCCACTGGATCCATATCAAGGATAAGAAGATCGCGAACTACCAGATTGTGGTTCCCTCGACGTGGAACGCTTCGCCGAAGGACGGCAAGGGACAACACGGCGCCTACGAAGCGGCGCTGATCGGCACGCCGATGGCGGACCCGAAACGTCCCGTCGAGATTCTGCGCACCATCCACTCGTTCGATCCCTGCCTCGCCTGCGCCTCGCACGTCCTTTCCCCGGACGGTGAGACACTGGCCGAGGTCATCGTGCGATAGGGAGGCATCATGGCAAGCTCAGCCTATCGACCGCTCGAGACCAGTTGCAACTACGGCCGCAAGTATGTGTGGGAGCTTCCGGTTCGCGTGTCGCACTGGGTTAACGTCGTTTCCGTCACGATGCTGTTCGCCACCGGGCTGTATATCAGCGACCCGATTCTTGCTCCCAACGGCGAGCCCTACCAGCACTTCGTCATGGGGCGCGCACGGCAGATTCATTTCCTGTTCGGCTACCTCCTGTTGTTTAGCTTTCTGCTGCGGGTGTACTGGTTCTATGTGGGGAACAACTACGCCCGCAGCGGGTTTCCGCGGGTGTGGAAGGCGGAGTGGTGGAAGGACGTTCGCGACCAGGGGCTGCAATACCTGCGGCTCGACCGCGGACACGTTCACCTGGGGCACAACGCGATCGCGGGGCTCACCTACACCATCTTTGTCATCTTTCTCGGCTGGTTCCAGATTCTCACGGGGCTCGCGCTCTACTCGGAATCGAATCCCGGCGGATTCTGGGACAAGATGGTGGGCTGGCTGATTCCCCTCTTCGGCGGCTCCTTTCCTTTGCGTATGTGGCACCACACAGCCTCGTGGGGATTCGTGGTGTTCGTCATTCTGCACCTCTACATCGTGCTCTACGATGACCGGCAGTACAAGAACGGGTTGATCTCGTCGATGCTCGCCGGGTTCAAATTTTACGAACGGGATGACCTGGACCATGACCGGTGGATCAGTTGAGCCCCGGGCGCCCGTGTTGGTGCTTGGTATCGGGAATGTGTTGCTGCAGGATGACGGGGTAGGGCTTCGCCTGCTCGAGTGTGTGGAGGAAACGGAAGGGCCTGCCCCGGACTGCGAATTCATCGATGGAGGCACGCAAGGCATCGCGCTGCTCGGGTATCTGGCGGGACGGGAGAAGTTGGTGGTGCTCGATGCGATTGGGCTTGGCGGCGAGGCGGGAACGGTGCACGTCTTGCGCGGGGGCGACATCGAGGGCTTCCGCGCGCGCCGCGGCACCACGTCGCACGAAGGCAACGCGCTGGAACTGCTCGCCATGGCGAAACTGCTCGGCGAGGCGCCCGGTGAAGTGGTCATCGTCGGCGTGGAACCCGCCGCTGTGCGGACGGGCATTGGCCTGAGCGGCGCGGTGGAGGCTGCCCTGCCCCGCGCCGCCGCCGCCGTGAGGGATATTCTGGAGGGGATGAGGAGGCGCTCCGATGTGCTTGGCGATTCCGGGAAAGATTGTTGAGTTCGAGGAGATCAGCGGCATTCGCGTCGGCAAGGTGGATTTCGGCGGCGTGACGCGGCAGGCGTACCTCGATTTTGTGCCTGAGGCACAGGTGGGGGATTTTGTCCTTGTCCATGTGGGGTTCGCGATCAGCAAGCTGGATGAAGCGGAGGCGGAGCGGACTTACCAGATGCTGGAGAAGATGGGGGTGCTCGAGGAGGAGCTTGGCGGGGAAGGCGGCTGATTCACTCGCCGGCTCCGGGGAGCAATCCGGCCGGAATCCACTTTCTCGATCGCTTTTCCCTCACCTGAACCTCGATAGCGGGCTCGGGGTCGTCAACGAACTGCACCGGACGGAAGAATTTCGAGGATAGCCGGATCATCCAGTGTTGCAGTCGAGTGGACCTTAAACGAAGCGCCCGAGTAGCCGATCCTCTCGACGTAGATATCATACTCGCCGGCCGCAAGGCCGGAAAACAAGACCACGCCGGAATCATCGGCCAGCGTCGAAATAATCGGCGCGTGAGTCCCGCCTGAACGGATGGGTGGAAGACGCCAGAGCGACAATTCCGCATGGGGCACCGGCTTGCGTGTCGTGCGGTCGATGATCCGTACGCGAACATTGCTGTCTCCGAGTTCCACGTCTGGCTGCACCCGGGGGCCGATACTCCAGCCGAGTTGCAGCCCAAGATTGCCGAGTTTGTCTTTGGGGCGTAAGCTTATTTCGGTCCACTGCTCATCCGTGCCAGAGCCTTTCCAGTAGGTGGTAGAGTACTTTGCCTGTCGCCAGGCGGTCGAACCCCCGACCCCGGAGACTTGGACAAGAAACGGGCCTCCGTACCGGTTTGTCGCACCTGCCTCAACGACGTATCGGCCAGGCTTCAATTCAGACAAAGTGAACCCACCGCTATCATCAGTCGTCGTTCGGTACATCCGAACTCGTGCTGAACTTTGTAGCTGTGATCTGGTTGCTAGTGACACTTGCGCACCCTTGATTGGAGCGCCCCAGGGATCAAGCACGCTACCCGAGACCTCAGCGGTGGCAGTGAGGCGAATCGGAGCTAATTCGACCGTCCCACCGGATCGCATTTCGAACAGGATCGGTGGGTCGACGTAGTAGGTGACGTATCCTCGCTTCCTCGCATCCAGGAAGTACCTTCCGGGCTCTACTCCCGAGATGCGAAATCGGCCATCTGTGCCTGTGTGGCCGGGAAAAAGAACCTCCCACCCGTTCCGAACCCCGACATCGACATCAGCGATCGGATTCCCGTCAGCGTCGTCAACGACGGCTCCGGTGACGGCACCCGTCCTTGCTTCCGCAGTCTTCGGTTGTTCCTGCGCCAGAAGACCAGCGATCGAAAACAGTACTCCGAGTATGCGTCGCACGCTCTCTTCTATTCTGCCGAAGCCGAGGCTAGTGAGCAAGGTGGACGGCCGTGCTGAATCCATGAAGATGCATGCGGTGGGAAGGATGTCGTCTTCGCGTCGCCGACCCTCCAGGACGCGATCGCACGCGATCTCCAAGTCATGTGCGAATCGACGCAGCGCTTGATGGAATCGAGCAAGATGCGCCATCCCGAGGTGGATTGGCGGGGGATCTCAGGTCTGAGGAACGTCTCCAGAAGGTTGAACTTGCAGACCAGCCGGAGCAGGAATTCGGCGCCGTTCGATGCGCTCCGGCTGGCGCAGTTCACATCACAACCTTTCCCGCCGTATCGTCCCAGCGAACACGACGCCCGGTCTTCAGTGAGATGTTGGCGAGCAGGGTGACGAGGCAGGCTTGGAAGCCCAGCCTCATGGGGGCAGTGGGAGTTTTGCGGGTGCGCACGCACTCGAGGAAATTCTGAACGTGCAAGTCGGCGGCGTAACCAAAGCCGCGGGCGGATGTTTTCACCAACGCGGGAGCCTCTTCCTCGCCCTGCCGGTAGACACGGCATTCCTCCCGCCCGATGTCCATGCGCGCCTTGTCGCCGTCAAGTTGATTGAGTTGATCGTTGCGGCTCTTGTATTTCATTGCTGCGTAGTTGATGGTGAAGATTCCGAGGAACTGCTCGGGGTACTCGGCGATGGTGACCATGGACTCGGGCGTTTGGAACTCAGCCTTCTGGACCTTGTTGGCTGACGCGTTCACCGCGAGAGGATAGGAAGCGTCCATGAGCAGGTGAATGCCGTCGAAGGTGTGAGCGCCCTGGTCGGCGGCGATTCCGCCGGCATAGTCATCGAAATACCGCCAGTGCTTGAACCTCACGGGGTCGAGCGGCACGCGGGTCTTCGCCGGTCCCTGCCATTGCTCCCAATCGAGCGGTCCTTCGAGCTTGAACGAACTCGGCTCGTTCACATAATTGTTGAGCCACCAGGAGCGGACCATCCGCACGTTGCCGAGCGTGCCCGCGGCGACGATTTTACGCGCTTCCAGATAGAGGTCGTAGCTGCGCCGCTGCATACCGACCTGTACGATGCTCTTCGAAGCTTTCTCGGCCCGCACCAGTTCTGCTCCCTGCTCCGGGGTCTGGCAGAGCGGTTTCTCCACATACACGTCCTTGCCGGCGGCGAGCGCATCCAATACCATGCGGTGATGCCAGTGCTCGGGAGTGGCGATGAGAACGGCTTGAATGGCTGGGTCTTCGAGAATCTGTTTGTAGTTGCGAACCGCCTTTGGGGCGCTGCCCTGTGTTTTGGCCGCGATGGAGAGCGCCTTTTCCAGATTCGGCTCGTAGACGTCGCAAATGCTCGTCACCCGCACTGCCGGGTCCTTCTGAAAGACACGCATCACGTACGTGCCCCGGGATCCGCTGCCGATCACACCGAGATGGATCACGTCCGAGGGAGCGGCTTGCGCCACGAGCAAGGAACTGCCGGCAAGAAAGAACCGCCGGCGGGTTGATTCCATAGAGTCCTCCTTGGAAAGGATTGTTCGAGGGCGGCGCCGGGTCAGGCGTGGGCGCGGGTCTGGGCGGAGAGAACCGCCTCCGTGGAGGACCGGTTCGACTCTTCCCAATCGCGCAACATGCGCACGAACTCTCGCATGTAGAGCGCGTTGTCGTGCCAGGTGCGGCCGCTCACCATATTGCCGTCCCGGACGCAGCCCTCATTGACAAAGACGGCTCCGCAGAGTTCGATGTCGAGCCGGCATTTGGGCACGGTGGCCATGCGTTTTCCCTGGATCACGCCGGCGGCAGCGACGATCTCCGCGCCATGACAAACCACGGCGACGGGCTTCTGAGTGGTGAAGAAGTGACGCACGATCCGCAGCAGATGCTCGTCATAGCGCAGATATTCCGGCGCGCGGCCGCCGGTAAGGAAGAGGCCTCCGTATTCCTCCTCGCGCACGTCGCGGAAGGCGATCTGCGAGGCGAGATGATAGCTGGGTCCTTCGCGAGTCACGTCCCAGCCGGGCGGAATCTCGTGCATCACGAGCGAATAGACGCGCTTTTCCGGCCCGGCCACGACGGCGTCATGACCGTCTTCCTGGACCCGGAACAGGGGATACATCGTATCCAGAGCCTCGGCGGCGTCGCCAACAACAATCAATACCTTAGCCATTTCCACACTCCTCGATTTACAATACTCCGCACGCGCGGAGCAACGTCTCCTGCGCCGCCAGGTCATGTTCGGGAGAATAGGACGGGCGGGCGCCCTGGCGGATAATCGTCGCCATCTCGACGAGATCCGGCGTGAAAGCCGGGCCTGGCGGTTCGGCTGGCTCGATGACTTGAACGCCCGCGCGGTAAACACCGGCGGCGTCCTTCAGGTCCACGGTCAGCCGTAGCGGAGAGAACGGCTGCACGATGGCCTTTCCGTTGGTTCCCAGAATCTCGACGGAGCGATAGTTGTTGCCGTGAGGCTGGAATGCGGCCACATAGATTTCGGCAAGAGCCTGGTCATATTCGAGGATGGCGAGGGTGTTATCCGCCAGGCCATCGTCGAGCGGCGAATCGTGGCGGAGGATTCCCGTCACTTTTCGGGGTTTGCCGAGCAAGTCTACCGCGCGGTCAATCATGTGGCAGCCGAGTTCGAACATCATGCCGCCGCGGAAAGAGGCGAGCGGGCGGCGCTCGGCGGGCGGGGTCGGCTTGTCGATGGCGGCGCGGAAGGCGTAGACGCGGCCGAGCCATCCCTTGCGGGCGGCTTCGATCGCGGCCTGCATCGCCGGGTGGTAGCGCCACTGGTATCCCATCTGGACGACACGCGAGCGCTTTGCGGCGCCGGCCAGCAAAGTTCGTAGCGCGGCCAGATCCTCGCCGGGCGCCTTATCGAGATGGACGAACTTACCGGCGTTGATGCAGCGCTGGGCGTAATGGAGGTTGCGCTGCACGCGCGATTCGACGAGGACCAGTTCAATGGAGGCGTCGTCCAGAACCTGGTCGAGCGACAGCCATCGAACGCCCTGAAACACCTCTCCCTGGTTCGGTTCGTCCGGATCGGGACGGCAGATGCCGGCGAGTTCATACTGCGGCAGGCTGCGCAGGGCGCGGATCTTTCCGAGCGCGTGCGCGTGGCCGGTTCCCAACACGGCCGCGCGAATCGTGCGGGACGACGCCGCGAGCGGGCGGAGGGCAGCAGCGCCGGCGATGCCGCAGAATGTTCTTCGATGGAGCAATGAGCGGTTCATGGCGGAGCTAGAATTCGAACCGCAAGGCGAGTTGAATGACGCGGGCGGGATCGGCTCCGTTGATGGCGCCGAAGCCGGCGTTGCCGAGCGTAGTCTGGATGCTGTTGAAGGAGAGGTGATTGAGAATGTTGAAAAAGTCGCCGCGCAGCACGAACGACTTGCTTTCCGTGAAGCGGAAGCGTTTCGAAACAGACATGTCCCAGTTTCGCGTGCCGGGGCGGCGAAGGTTGTTGCGGCCGCTGTTGCCGAACGTGCCGGCCGCCGGGGCGGCGAAGGCGGCGGTGTTGAAATAGCGATTGAACGTGCGCTCCGACTTTGACAACGTGCCGTTGCCGATAACGTTGGCCCGCTGGGTGCCGCCGCCGGAAACGCCGGCGGTGTCACCGTTGATGAAGACGCTGGTGGGCAGCCCGCTCTGAAACACAGCGAGTCCGGACGCCTGCCATCCGGCTAGCGCCGGGCGCAGGAGGCGCAATCGATCGGAGCGGAAGAACGGCACTTCGTAGACATAGCTGATGGCGAGCAGATGGGGCCGGTCGAAAGCGGACAAGCCGCGGTCGGCACGCAGATTCGTCGAGATCATGGCGACATCGCGTTTGTCGGAAGCGTTGTCGATGGAGCGGGAAAAAGTATACGCGGTCTGGAAGGTGAGTCCCTTATGGAAGCGGCGTTCCAGACTGAACGTCATGGCGTTGTAGTTGGACGCGGCGCGATTTCCTTCATAGAGGATGGAGGAATAGCCTTGATAAGGCCGCAGAGCTTCGGCGTTCACGCCGCGATTGGCCTGCAAGGTTCCCGGCGCCAGTTGGTTGACGTTTACGAAGCTCGGCAGATGGCGGCTGAGTTTGCCGACATAGCCGACTTCCATTAGAAAACTCGCGGGAAGCTGCCGCTGCAATGTGAGGCTGAAGTCGTAAGTGACCGACTGGCGAATATGCGGGTCCTGCATGGTAACGGCGAGCGGGAACAGAGGGGCGACGGAGGTGCCGCCGGGGTTGTCCACGCTTCCGGTGGTGACCACCACCTGGTCCTGGAGCGGCGGGTTACCGCCGAGCAGGGTGGAGTCATTGAAGTAATACCGGCTGTTGAAGACGCCGCCGCCGAGGCGGACCGACATCTTTCCCTGGCCGGTGGGGTCCCACGACAGGCCGAAGCGGGGTTGGAACATGTTCTGATCGGACGTGGAAATGCTGTCAGGCAAGCCGCGGAAGAGGGCGGCGGCGGCAGGGTTGCCGGCGAAGCGAACGCGCCCTTTGGCGGCATCGGGGAACGCGGCGCCGGGCAACGCGATCCCGTTGTACCGGTCACCGCTGCCGGCAACCACCTGCCCGCTGGCGGGATCGACGCGCACCGCTTTGGCGGGGTCGTAATACTTCGGATAGAACATCGCAAAGTTGCCCCACAGCGCATAGGCGGGCGTCCAGTAGGCATAGCGGAGACCGAACTCAATCGACAGCCTGGAATTCACCCTCCAACTGTCCTGAATGTAGAATTCGCGGCTCCAGATTCGCTCGAGAGTGTAGGATTTCGGACCGATTTCGGAATAGGAATCGAACCGCCCGATGAGCATGTCGGCAAGAGCGTTCCTGGTGCTGAACGTATTGCCGGGCGAGGCGGCGAAGCGGAAGGTTCCGTTCTGGTTATTGCCTGAACCGGGGGCGGTGCTGACGTTGATCTGGTCCAGATTGTTCTGGCCGACATACTCGAAGTATGCGCCGAACTTGATGGTATGGGCTCCGCGGATCCAACTGAAGTCATCCTGAAACTGCCAGTTGGGCATGCCGGACCGTGCCGGGTAAGGACTGCCGTCCACGGTAGTCAGACCGGAGACGATCACGGTGGGGATCTTGTCCACCAACTCCTTGTCGTTGCCGAAGAGGTAGGGGAAGTTAATGCCCAACTTGGCGCGGGAGTAATCCTGGAAGGATCCGGAAAACGGTTGGACGAGGCTTGTGTCGGTACGCGCCGAAGCGCCGAAGCGGAAGGAATTCAGTTTTGTCGCACTGAGCGTGCTGGTGACGTTCAGCGCGGTGGACCGGCCAATTGTCTGGTTGTCGATGGGCGCGGATGGGAAGTTGGTGGGGCGATTGCCGTAGCCGTGATCGACGGTGTCGAGGCCGCGCCAGAAGATGCGCGTCCTGCCGAGCAGGTAGTCCACGCGGAAGGTGCTGGTGCGGACGTCCTGCAGCGACGGCGAAACCTGCCGAATGTTGAAGGACGGCTGCCCGGCAACGTTGGGAAGCGGGTACAGGTTGAGGAGACCGCGGCCGTTCGGGCTGAGGAGGCTGGCGGGCAATGTGCAGTTGGGGAAGGGTAGGCCGTTGGGGCCGTCCTTCGGACACGCATACAGGCGGGAGCCATTGAAGTCTCCGGCGCGCTCGGCCTGGGTGGGGACGAAGCTCAAGTCGATGTTCTGGCCGCGCCTGGTGATGAACTCGGTGTTGGCGAAAAAAAAGAGCCGCTCGCGGTCTTTGTTGAAGACCTTGGGGATGGTGACCGGCCCTCCCAGGGAGAACCCGTACTGGTTGAAGCGCAGTTTCTGTTTGGAGGCGGTGAGAAAACTCCGCGCGTCGAAGGCGTCGTTGCGAATGTAGTCGTAAACCGTGCCGTGATACTGCTTCGTGCCGCTCTTGGTGACAAACTGGATCTGACCGCCGCCGGCGCGGGGGTATTCGGCCGGGTAGGTGCTGGTGACGATGTTCGCTTCGGCAACGGCGTCGACGCTGACGATGGAAACGCCCTTGAGGTTGTTCCGGCCGTTCAGCATGGAAACCCCATCGAGGGTGAGGTTGGTGTTTTCCGCCCTGGAGCCATTGATGTAGTAGCTGCGCGCGTCGCTGGTGGGCCGGAAAGCGTTGGCGGCGTTGGTGGAAGTGATGCCCGGCTTGACGAGCAGGATGCTGGTGATGTTGCGGCCGTTGAGGGGGATGTCCTGGAGCATCCGGCCTTCCACGACGCGGCCCACCTGCGCCGAGAGCGTCTCCACCTGGGCTCCGGATGCGGTGACCTCCACCGTTTCGTTGACCGCTCCCAGTTGCAGACTGACGTTGACCGCCAGGTGGCTTCCGCTCACCAGCGAGATGCCTGCGCGCTGATAGCTTCGAAAGCCCGTGGCGCTGACCTCGACAGTATAGTTGCCGACCAGCAAATCGAGGGCGGTGTAGCGGCCCTGATCGTCGGTGGTGAGGGATTTGGACTGGCCGTTCGCCTCGTTGAGGATCTTGACCGCGGCCTGCGAGATGGCGGCGCCGGTGGGGTCGGTGACGAGGCCGGAGATTTCGCCGGTGCCGAACTGGGGGTAGAGATTGGAAGTGAAAGCCAGGATACCGGAAAGCATCGACAGGCGGAGCAAGACGCGGGTCATAGATCCTCCTCTGGGCGGGAACATGGATGCGCGCCCCGCACTTCGTTAACGGTAACGAAACGTGAGCATTCTGTCAAGAAAAATTTCCCGATAATTTTCGCGCGATGCTTTCTCTAGCAGCCGATCGCGCGGGCCGACCGGCGAGAAACAAGCCGCGGCGGGAATTCGATCCTCGAGGGAGGGCACTCATCCGGCCCGCCCATGGTGAGCAGAACGCGGGCCGCCTCGCGGCCCATCTCCCGGCTGTCCCACTCGACAGTGGTGAGGAACGGGTCGGGGTGCTGGTTGCCTTCGATGTTCCCTGCCCCTACCACGGAGACATCGCCGGGAACAGCCAGACCCATGTCCCGCAGTGCAGCCACCGCGCCGAAAGCAGTGAGATCACTGGCGGCGAAAATCGCGGTGGGCCGCGAGGGCCGTCGAAACAGCGCGCTGACCACCTCACGGCTTGCATCGAAGCTGAATCTCCCTTCGGCGATCCATTCCGGCCGGCATTCGAGACCGTTTGCCCGGAGAACCTCGAGGAACCCGGCCATCCTGCGCCTGGCGGAACTGGTTTTGGCGCCCCGGACGTGAGCGATGCGGCGGTGTCCCAATCCGATCAGATGGCTTGCCGCCAACCGTCCGACTTCCTCATCGCCGGCAGTGAGGCTGAAGCACTTGACTTTCGGGAAGTCCCTGTCGATGAGCACGAACTTTATCTTGTGTTTCAGCAGTTCCTGGAGGAACTGCGGGGACGACTCCGGTTGCTGCGGGGCAATGATCAGCCCGTGAACCCGCGTATCCAGAAGACTCTCGATCTGGGCGCGCTCGATGCGCGGATCACGGTCGGATTTGCAGAGGAAGACGTTGTAACCGCCGGCGGCGGCGATTTCCTGCACCCCGCTGGTGATTTCCGAGAAGAAGGCGTGCGCGATGTCGGGAATCACGAGTCCGATGACGTTGCTGCGATTGGTGACCAGGCTGCGGGCCCAGGGATTGGGCCTATAGTTCAACTCGGCGGCGCGGGCGAGAATCCTGGCTTTGGTTTTTTCATTGATTTCCGGATGATTGCGGATGGCCCGCGACACGGTCATGACGGAGACGCCGAGGGATGCGGCGATGTCGCGGATTGTGGCGCGTTTCATTCGAGCTTCTCGCGAGGGCGGCCGGCCAGTACAGCAAGGCCAATGGAGGTAGAACGGTCACCCCGGCTTTCAAATTCTACAGATAGCAGATCGTCCGCAGGTATCGCACGCGCATTGCGTGGATGGGGCAACTCACGGCCGAATGTGATACAACTTTGTGAAGATTTCCATGAACGACTCCATTTCCCGCCGCACCTTCTTCCGCTCGAGCGCGCTGACCGCCACCGGACTGGGGTTCGATCTGCGTCCCGCCGCAGCGGCCGCGCGGGAACTGAAGATCGCGCGCACCACGCAAACACACAGTGTGTGCCCCTACTGCGCCGTCGGCTGTAGTGTGGTGATCCACACGCTGGGCGACAAGGCGCGCAATGTGAGGCCCACGGTGGTGCATGTCGAAGGCGATCCGGACAGCCCCGTGAACCGCGGCACGCTGTGCTCGAAGGGGATCTCGCTCAAGGAATTCATCGTCAACGACGAGCGTCTGACGCGCCCGCTCTACCGGGCTCCGGGGGCGGCGGAGTGGAAGCCCATTGCCTGGGACGAAGCCGTCGACAAGATCGCGCGCCGGATCAAGGAAACGCGCGACCGGACGTTCGTGGAGAAAGACGAACAGGGCCGCGTGGTGAACCGCCTCACATCGGTGGCGATGATCGGCGGATGCACCGACACCAACGAGATCAACTACCTGCTCGGCAAGATGCGCTACGGCCTAGGAATCATCGCCTACGAAAACCAGGCCCGTCTTTGACACGGGCCCACGGTGGCCAGTTTGGCCTCCACATTCGGGCGAGGGGCGATGACCAACGGCTGGACTGATGTGGCCAATACCGATGTCGTGTTGGTGATGGGCGGCAACCCAGCGGAAAACCACCCTGTCGGCTTCCGCTTCGTGATGGAGGCGAGGCGTCATCGCAATGCAAAGCTCGTCGTGGTGGACCCGCGATTCAACCGCACGGCGGCGGTGGCCGATCTCTACGTGCCGATGCGCTCGGGAACCGACATTGCTTTTCTCGGCGGCCTCATCCACTACACGCTGGAGCACAAGCTCTACCAGGAGGAGTACGTCAGGCTCCACACCAACGCGCCGTTCCTGGTCAAAGAGGGGTTCGGCTTCGAGGATGGCCACTTCACGGGCTGGGACGCGGAGAAGAGGCGCTACGAAAAGTCCACCTGGCAATATGAGACGGACGGGTCCGGATTTGCCAAAGTCGATCAAACTCTCGAGAATCCGCGCTGCGTGTTCCAGTTGCTGAAGAAGCACTATTCCCGCTACACCTCGCAAGCGGTGGCGAACATCTGCGGCTGCACGGCGGAGGAATTCGAGCGCGCGGCGGCGGTGATCTGCTCCACCGGCAAGCCGGCTCGTTCGGGGACCATCCTCTACGCGCTCGGCTGGACGCAGCACAGCCATTCGGTACAGTTGATCCACACGGCGGCGATGATGCAGTTGCTGCTCGGCAATATCGGCATGCCCGGAGGCGGCGTCAACGCGCAACGAGGGCATTCGAATATTCAGGGTGCCACGGACATGGGGGCCTGGAACTACCTCCCCGGCTACCTCAAGATGCCGGGCGCCAATCACCAGACCCTCGACGAATACGTCAAAGCGTTCACGCCGAAGCCTCTTCGCCCGAACGCGATGAACTACTGGTCGAACACCTCGAAGTTCATGGTGAGTCTGCTAAAGGCTTACTACGGCAAGAGCGCCGCACGAGAGAACGGTTTCGGCTACGCCAACATTCCCAAAGCCGCCGAAGGCGCCGATTACAGTTGGGGCCACTTCTTCGACCAGATGTACAACGGCCAGATGGAAGGTTTTATCTCCTTCGGGATGAATCCCGTGGCCAACGGGCCTAATTCGCCGAAGATGCTCGATGCGCTGGCGAAGTTGAAATGGATGGTGGTGGTGGAGAATTTCGAGACGGAGACCGCCGCCTTCTGGAATGCGAAAAAGCTCGGCGCGAAATACTACCCGAATTTCGTTGACCCCGCAAACATTCAGACCGAGGCGTTTCTTCTGCCCGCGGCCTGCTTTGCGGAAAAGGACGGCTGCTTCGTCAACTCGTCGCGGTGGCTGCAATGGAAGTACGCCGCCGCTCCTCCGCCGGGCGACGCGAAAGCGGATCACGAGATCATCGCCCGAATCTTCCTCCGTGTGCGCGAACTCTACCAGCAGGAGGGCGGCAAGGCTGCCAAGCCGCTGCTCGAGATGACCTGGGATTACGCCACGCCGCATTCGCCATCGCTTGAAGAGGTGGCCAGAGAAGTGAATGGCCGCGACCTCAGCACGGGCAAACAGGTGAGCGGCCTCGGCGAACTGAAAGACGACGGGAGCACCATCAGCGGCAACTGGCTGTATTCCGGTTCCTGGACAGATGCCGGCAACCAGATGGGGCGCCGCGGGCAGGAGGATCCCACCGGACTCGGGCTCTATTCCAATTGGAGTTGGAGCTGGCCCGCCAACCGCCGTATTCTCTACAACCGCGCCGCCGGGAATGCCGAGGGGAAGGGTTGGGATCCGCTGCGCACTCCCATCCGCTGGGATGGCGAACGCTGGACCGGCGATGTGCCGGACTACAAGAAAGACGCCAAGCCCACCGACTACGGGGCGTTCATCATGCTGCCGGAAGGAGTGGCCAAACTCTTCTCACAGGACCTTGTCGAGGGACCCTTCCCCGAGCATTATGAGCCGGTGGAATCCCCGGTGGCCAATCCTCTGCACCGCGAAGTCTCGAGCAACCCCGCAGCCGGACTCTTCCACGGCGCGCTCGACAAACTTGGCGTATCCAAGGATTATCCCTACGTGGCTCTGACCTTCCGCCTCACCGAGCATTTCCATTACTGGACCAAGCACGTCGCCTCCGGCAGTGAGTTGCAGAGCAACTTCTTCGTCGAGGTGCCCGAGGCGCTGGCCCGGGAAAAAGGAATCAAGGGCGGCGACCTCGTTCGCGTCTCCTCGGCGCGCGGAATGGTGGAGGGCCCGGCTCTGGTCACCCGCCGTATCCGTCCGCTCAAGGTTGACGGGAAGACCGTCTACCAGGTGGGCATCCCCATCCACTGGGGCTTTGCCGGCCGCATCAAGGGGCCGCTGGTCAATAACCTCACCCCTTCGGCCTTCGATCCGAATTCCGGAACTCCGGAATACAAAGGCTTCCTCGTGAATCTGGAGAAGGCATGATGCGCAAGGTCGCCAAACTGATCGACACCACGCTGTGCATCGGATGCAAAGCCTGTGAGATGGCCTGTCAGGAGTGGAATGACCAGGAATTTACGCTCGGCACGTTCCGTAATTCCTATCAGACTATGCCCGATTTAGCGCCGCATTTCTGGAACCTCATCAAATTTAATGAGACTGACTTTCACGGCGCGGAAGCCTGGTTGATGACGAAATACCAGTGTATGCATTGCGCAGATGCAGGCTGCATCAAGGCCTGCCCGGCCCCGGGAGCAATCGTTCAGTTGGACAACGGCATCGTCGATTTCAACCACGACAACTGCATCGGATGCGGCTACTGCATCACGGGCTGCCCCTTCGACGTGCCGCGCCTCAGCGCCAGGACGAAGAAGGTTTACAAATGCTCGCTGTGTTCGGACCGTGTCGCCGTGGGCCTCGAACCGGCCTGCATCAAGGCCTGCCCGACCAACTGCCTCACCTTCGGCAGCCGGGATGATCTTCACTACATGGCGCAACGGCGGGCTGAAGACCTTAAGAAGAACGGCTTCGCGGAGGCCGGCGTCTACGACGGTCCCGGCGTGGGCGGAACGAATGTGATCTACGTGCTCAAACACGCCGATCGTCCGGAGGCTTATGGTCTTCCGAAGGATCCCTCCATCCCCTGGACGGTGTCCCTTTGGAAGGGTCCGCTCAAATGGCTCGGCAACGCGGTGTTTTTCGGCGGCGTCTTGAGCGCGGTGGTGCACTATATCAAGGTGGGGCCGAAGGAGTCTCATGAGGACGAGTGAGCATGCGACACCGGTATCGTCAGGATCGAGTCTTGCGAGGGGAAAAGAAATCAGCCATTTGGGCAACATAATATCTGAACGCGATACATTACACGCTTGACCTCATAGTAATATCTGTCTATACTTTTTCCAGAAGCGATTTTTTCTGAATTCAGGGCCGGGTTAACACATGGATCGGCCCTTGAATCCGAATAGTCGACTCCAAGTCAGCGCAGGTCAAAAGCCGGGAATTGGCTGAGCACTGGCATGCGAGGTATAGCCATGCTGCTGTGTTCGGTATCCTTCTTCCACGCAAGGCACCGCATCTTTGCTCTTGCTCAGGTTTCCATTCTGTCGTCCTTTCTAAGTCTAAGCGCAGGCTTGGCAGCGGCCTCCAGCCTCCATCGGCCCACCTGGAGCGGCTTTGAAGCCGATAGCGCAAACGCGGCATTTCTTTGGAACCATGGGCGCGGGATGGCAGCTCGCATCGCCGGAGGGCAGGCTGCCTTCTATGGCAGGGGTGCAGCTAAGCCCTTGATCATGCGGGAGGCCCGCAGAAATTATCTGATTGGCGGGTACCGGCATTCCGCCGCACTGTTCGACAAAGTGAAGTTGACGGAGCTGTATCCGGGCATTGACTTGGTATTTTATGAAGAGCCCGGCAGTCTCGAGTACGATTTTCTACTTGCACCGGGTTCGGATCCCTCGGCAATCCGGCTGGCTTTCGGCAACCGCGCGCAGTGTAGCATCGGCTCTGAGGGAGATCTCGTGGTTTCCAACGGGTTCGCCGCCATCCGGCACCGTAAGCCGCGCATGTACCAAACGGCCGGAGCCGCCATTATCGCGGGGCTCTACCAGGTCAACTTCACCATTCCCGCGGCGGCGCCTTCCGGAATCGTCCCGCTGGTCATTACTCAGGGCTTCGCCGCGGAGACGTACCATACCGCGGTGGAATGAGGAGTTAACCAATCAGGCGGCCGTAAGGAGAATGGGCGATCCGCCGGTAACCACCAGAGTGTGCTCATAATGCGCTGAAAGACCGCCATCCTGCGTCCTGATGGTCCAGCCGTCGCGCTGCAGCACGGGCTTGGCGTTACCGGCTGCGACAATCGGCTCGATTGTGATCACCAATCCTTCCGTCAGCCGCGCTTTGTGCCGTGTATTGGGATAGTTGGGCACCTGCGGTTCTTCATGAATCGCGCGGCCCACGCCGTGACCGCACAACTCGCGAATCACGCGGAAGCCGCGGCTATGCGTTTCCCGCTCGACCGCACGCCCGATATCGTGAATCCGGTAACCGGCGCGAGCCACTTTCAGAGCCTCGGTGAATGCGCTCTCCGCACAGCGCGCCAGCGCTTCGGCCACAGACGAAACACGGCCCACACGCACGGTGATCGCCGCATCGGCATAGTAGCCGTCTTTCGATGCCACGCAGTCGAGTTTCACCAGGTCGCCCTCGCGCACCACGCGCTGTCCCGGCACGCCGTGAATGGCCTCGTCGTTGACGCTGATGCACAGCGCCCCCGGGAAGCCGTACACCTTCGGCGGCGCGGATACGGCTCCGTGCTCCTCGAGCATGCGCCCCCCGATGGCATCCAACTCCGCCGTGGTGATGCCTGGCCGCACCGCTTCCGCCGTACGGTCCAAGGTGAGTCGAATGATGCGTCCGATTTCGCGCAGCTTTTCCATGTCCCGGCTCGATTTCACCGACATGGCTACTACGATACACTACACGTCCATGAACAGACGCCATGTTCTTGGAGTTCTTTCCTCCGGAGGGGCGTTCGCCGCGCAGCAGTCGCGTGGACAGGGCCCCCTCAAGATTACAGATGTCAAGGTGATCCTCACGCAACCGGGCGGCGACCACCTGGTGATTGTCAAAGTGCTCACCAGCGAACCGGGGCTCTACGGCATCGGCTGCGCCACGCATCGCGAGCGTCCTCTAGCCGTTGCCACAGCGGTGGAACAGTATTTGAAGCCATTCCTCGTGGGCAAGGACCCGGAAAACATCGAGGATATCTGGCAATCCGCCTACGTTTCGTCCTATTTCCGCAGCGGCGTCACTCTCAATAACGCGCTCTCGGGAGTCGACGGCGCTCTCTGGGATATTCTCGGGAAGCGCGCCGGAATGCCCGTCTACAAACTGCTGGGCGGGCGCGTGCGCAGTGCCGTGCCGCTCTACACCCACGCGAGCGCCGGAGACTTGCAGGAATTGGAAGACAAGGTGAGAGCCTTCATGGCCGAGGGCTACCGCCATGTGCGCGTGCAACTCGCCGTTCCCGGGTTTGCCACTTATGGCGCGCAGTCTTTGACTTCGGACGA
Organism: Bryobacterales bacterium; assembly: GCA_020847895.1. Classification (GTDB taxonomy): domain Bacteria; phylum Acidobacteriota; class Terriglobia; order Bryobacterales; family Bryobacteraceae; genus CADEFT01. The sequence continues at coordinate 21,244 of JADLBG010000573.1, read as the reverse complement.
GGTAAGACGCGCGCGTCCGCGGGGCGTACCGGATTCCCCGGTCTATGAGCCCACTCCTTATGTCAACAACACCATCCGCATGTTCGATCATCTACGCAACAAGATCGGGTTCAGCGTCGAATTGCTTCATGACGTGCACGAGCGCGTCCCTCCGCCGCAAGCCGTGCAACTGGCCAAGGCTCTCGAGGCGCACCGTCTCTTCTTCCTCGAGGATCCGTTCGCGCCCGAGGATGTCCACTGGTTCGGGATTCTACGCCAGCAGACGGGGACTCCGCTGGCGATGGGCGAACTCTTCGTGAACCGCAACGAGTGGCTGCCGCTGGTCCAGAACCGCTGGATCGATTTCATCCGCATTCACATCTCCGCCATCGGCGGGTTCAGCCTCGCGCGGAAGATACAATGTTGCTGCGAAATGTTTGGAGTGCGCACAGCCTGGCACGGTCCCGGCAATGTCTCTCCCGTCGGCCATGCCGTCAACCTGCACCTCGACCTAGCCTCTTACAACTTCGGCATTCAGGAAGAAAACCGGTTCTCGCAGAACACCCGCGAAGTCTTCCCGGGCGCGCCGGAAATCAGCGGGGGCTACCTGTACGCCAACAACAAGCCCGGATGGGGCATCGACATCGATGAGAAGATCGCCGCAAGATTCCCCTACAAGGGCGCGGGCGGAAGCCGGGGGAACGATCGCCGGCTGGACGGGGCCATCGTACGGCCCTGAGGCGGTTCGTCGGAACGCTCCAGAGGAAGTGGGCCCGGGCGCAGTTTGTCTCCGAGAAATATCGTGATACGATATTTATATAGTCTACGCATGAATCTCAATCTGCACGATTACCGCGAACTGGCCGCGTTCCGTCACCAGTTACGCCTTTTTCTCCACTTCAGTGAATCCCAGGCGCGGGAACATGGATTGGAACCGCAGCAACACCAGGCGCTTCTGGCTCTGAAAGGAATACCGGAAGGGAGACGGCCAACGATCGGGGATCTGGCCGAGCGCCTGCTTCTACGCCACCATACCACCGTGGAATTGGTCAACCGGCTGGAATCGGCCGGGCTTGTGCAACGCCGCCCGGGTACGGAAGACCGGCGCGAGATCCTTCTACACCTCACCGCCAAGGGCTCCCGCAAACTCGCGTCGCTATCAGTTGCCCACCAGGAGGAACTCCGCATCAAGGGACCTGAGTTGGCCCGCGCGCTGGGCAACTTTCTGAGTCAAAGCACGCCCCCGGAGGTGGTCTAATGGCTACACAAATGACCGATTCCGGCGGCGCGCTGGGAGATTTCACGGTCACACCGCGCGTTCTGCTGCTTTCCGTGATCGCTATCGGCATCGGAGGAGTGAGCGCCGTCGTGGCGCTGGCTCTGCTCCGGTTGATCGGCTTATTCACGAATCTCTTTTATTTCCAGAAGTGGAGTTCCGCGATGACCTCGCCCGCACAGAACGCTCTGGGGCCGGTCGCCGTGATCGTGCCGATCATCGGAGCTCTGATCGTCGGGCTCATGGCGAGATACGGGTCTGAACGGATCCGCGGGCATGGCATACCCGAGGCGCTGGAATCAATCCTGATTCACGGCAGCCGGGTGGAGCCCAGGTTGGCTGTGCTGAAGCCGGTATCCTCGGCGATTTCCATCGGCTCCGGCGGACCATTCGGCGCCGAGGGGCCCATTATCATGACGGGCGGCGCATTCGGCTCGTTGTTCGCACAACTGTTTCACCTGAGCAGCGCGGAGCGCAAGACGCTGCTGGTTGCGGGGGCTGCCGCGGGCATGTCGGCAACCTTCGCGGCGCCTTTGTCATCTCTCCTGCTGGCGGTGGAATTGCTCCTGTTTGAATGGAAACCTCGCAGCGTGATCCCGGTGGCGCTGGCATGCGCGACGGCGGCGGCCGCGCGCCGGCACCTGCTCGGGTTAGGGCCATTGTTTCCGGCTCCCGCTCATCCGGTTTCGCTCGGCTGGGACGGCCTTCTCGCGTGCGCGCTTGCGGGGTTGCTCGCCGGTTTGTTGTCGGCGGCCCTCACCGCTGCCGTGTACGCCGCCGAGGATGGGTTTCAGAAGTTGCCTATTCATTGGATGTGGTGGCCGGCCATCGGCGGCCTGGTAATCGGAATCGGTGGTCTCATTTTTCCCCAAGCGCTGGGTGTCGGATACGACACCATTGCCGCTTTGATTCAAGGTGAAGTCCCAAAATCGACGATCGCCGGCATCCTGATTGTGAAGTCCATCATATGGGCTGTGGCTCTCGGGTCAGGCACATCCGGCGGAGTTCTGGCTCCGCTGCTGATGATGGGCGGAGCGCTGGGTGGGCTCGAAGCAGGCTTCCTTCCGCACTACGGCGCAGGATTCTGGCCGCTGATCAGCATGGGAGCGATTCTCGGAGGCACCATGCGGTCGCCCTTTACGGGCGTTGTCTTCGCCATCGAATTGACGCACGACATCAATGTTCTGTTGCCGCTGCTGGTGGCGAATGCGCTCGCCTATGCCGTCAGCGTCCTGCTGCTCAAACGGTCGATTCTCACGGAAAAAGTAAGCCGGCGCGGATTTCATCTCAGCCGCGAGTATACGGTAGATCCCCTGGAAGTTCTCTTCGCCCGTGAGGTGATGGAAACCAACGTGACCGCCTTCACGGAGTACACCCCGTGTGAGGCGGCGGTGAAGGCTATTCCGGCGCAGCCGAACCAAGCTCTCTATCCGGTGCTGAAGGAGGAAAGCACGCTTGTCGGCGTCGTCACAAGAAACGATATCCGGCATCTGGCTGGGGAGGGAGAGGAAGGCAAACCCGTGGGAACAGTTCTCCGCAGAAAACCGGTGGTTGCCTACGCGGGAGAACCTCTGCGCGTGATTGTGTATCGCATGGCGTCCAGCGGCTTCACGCAGATGCCGGTGCTCGAGGAGCCGGGCAAGGACCGGCTTGTCGGCATGATCTCGCTCGAAGGCCTGTTGCGGGCGCGTGCACACAGCCTCTCCGAAGAGAGGGATCGGGAGCAGGTTATCCACATCCGGCTGCCTTTCGGTCTACTTACAGCCAGTGAGGGGCGATAGGAAGCCATCGGGAGTCAGCGGGCTGGGACATGCGCGGATGCCGCGAAACGCGGCGACCTTTCCCAATCCCGCCCTGCGCGGAACGGGTACTTCAGGAGGCGTTTCGAAATACTGATCCAAATGTGCACGTGCTGGCAGGTAAGACGCTCAGGCTGCATCCTGATCTACCGCTCCAGACTCCGGATGCCCCCGACAGTAGGCAAGACGATGGAACTCCAGGTTGAGCCTTTAGCTTTAGCACTGAGCCGCCGGAAGGTCAGGGGATGCAGTGTGATTTCCGCCGACAGGATGCGGCCTCATTCCCCGGGTGGAGTTCGCAGTGCTTTGTCCACGTGATGCTCCTCCTGGTGCAGTTTGGCGAGTTTCAAATAGTCACCGAGGACCTGGGTCATCCTGGCGGAATCATCCCTCAGGCGATAGGCGTAGCCATCATAGGCGGAGGCCCATAGATCCGCCTTGTTTCGATTGAACCAGTCCAATGCGTGCGTTGTCTGAGCGGCTGTATCTTTCAGAAGCGGAATCGTCCGGACGATAGCATTGCGTTCCCAGCGGGGCAAGGCCTTCCGCTCCGCATTGAGGATGCCGATCTCCCGGCCCATTTCGTTGACACGCTCCTTTAGCGTGTTGAGGATGAGCTGATGTCCGGCTGCATCCATTGTTGGATCCTGCACAGCCTCGATCAACTCGCCGGCCTCTTCCTGAAGAAATGCGGCAGATGCCTGAATATGCTCGAGTTTTTGCTTTGCCTCATCGGCAAGCGTGAACGTGTGCGGAGTTCCCACGCTGGCCTGCGCGAGGGGGAATGACCAACAGACGAGCAATGTGACTGCTGGCAAAGTGAATTTCGTCCTCATAGCCTGTTGTCTCTCCTTTTCTCAACAAGCGGATCAAAAGCCGGTTTCTGAAGCGCTGTAATAGAAATGACGAAAACGAATCCCAAGATGAGGGTACCGTCGTTGGGCTATTCCTACCCCTGGTCGGGTGGTATGGCCGGGTGGTAGGAACCAAGCGCCGAGCTTCTTATAAGCCCAGGTTCGGCTCAAGAGGCTTCCGGTTTTCGGAACTTTTCCCTATTCGGTCCCGTATGTCATAAATGTGAACCCACCCCAGCTGCTCCCCGATTGACACCAACCCCTTGAACACCTTACGCTTACGCATGGAATAGTGAGGAGACGCGAATGAGCAAGAAGTGGTACAACTACTTCGTCTCGGTGGATACGGGCGCTGCCGATATGGAGCCTGACAGCGCTTCCACGGCTTCACAAGGCGCCCCGAATGCGGCGCAGACCATCGCGGAAATCGCCGCAACCGTGCAGCCAGCGCCGAAGTTTACGCAGCCTGTGGCCGACCCCACGTCATTCGAGCAGATCTACCAGGCTGCCGAAGTCCGCACACCGCCCCACGGATTCACCATCTTCAAGATCGCGGACATGCTCAAGAGCGAACACATACGTGAGTTGCCCGTGGAGATCAAGCGCAGCTCCGTTTTGCTGGCCCTCGATGCCGCCGGCGTCAAACTGCGGGAGGTGCTCGAGGATGCGGTCCGCCGCGACCGCGCTCTGGACACCTTCGAAATGGTGCAGCAACGCGCACTCGATCAACTCGAAGCCCGCAAGGCGGACGAGAACAAGAAACTGCAGGAGGAGGCGGACCGCGTCCTCAACGAACTCCGCTCGAAGATTCAGGCCAACAATGATGATGTGGCCAAGGAGCGCGAGCGCATGCAAACCTGGCGTCTTCAGAAGCAGCAGGAAGAACGCCGCATTTTTGACGCCGTGGCGCCGTTTGCGTCCGAGAACCCGATTTCCACGAGTCCGGTCACGGCGCCGCGAAAGCCCCAGGAAGCACCCGGCCAATAGCCGGAGTACCGGTTCGGAAGGAGGAGCCCCATCATGTTCCAACGGCTGGCACGCGTTTTCCGTTCGTTTATCGGATTCTTCATCTCCGTGGCCGAGGATCCCGAACTGATCCTCGAGCAGAACATTCGCGACATGAATGACCAGGTGCCGCGCATGAACGAGAGCATCGCCATGGTGAAGGCCAACGTGACGCTGCTTGAGAAGGAGGAATCGAAATACAAGGCCGAAGTCAATGATCTTGCGAGCAAGGTGAAGGCGAGCATTCAGGCCGGGCGGGACGACCTGGCCGGCCACTTCGCCATTCAGCTCGAACAACTTCGCAGCGCCCTGGCGCGCACGCAAGGGCAGTTGCAGACCGCTCGCGCCGCCTATGACAAGGCGCAGAACGTGAAAACGGCCTTCCTGCGCGAAAAGGAGCGCAAGACGCGCGAGGCGATGAACGCCATCCGCGACTATCGGCGTTCGCAGTGGCAGAAGAAAGTGGCCGACGCGATGGAGCAGTTCGAAGTCGCCGGCATCAGCCAGACGCACGACGAGATGGTGCGCAAGATTGAAGAGACCACGGCTGTCAATGAGGCGCGCATGGAGATGGCCATCGGCAACGTGGACCAGCAGCGCTTCCAGATTGAAGAGGAGGCCGAAAAGATTCGCGCGGCGGAACTGGTGAAGCAGTTCAAATCGGAGATGGGCCTCATCACGCCCGCACCGGCTGCCTCCGCGCCGGAGAAGACTATCGGCGGGCGTGACACGGAAAGGACTGCGTAAGCAGAGGAGGAAACCATGGCAGTACGAATTGAAAAAGGCGGTTGGTTGTTCATCTTCCTCATCGGCCTGGGACTGGTTGGCTACAGCCTGGACCGCTACGGAGTGTTGAGTCTTTCCAGCCTGTTCGGCGGCAAATCCGCCGCGAGAACCACCGCCGCGGTGGACCCGGCCAAGCCGCTGCCCACAAGCGGTGAAAAGGAAACGAATGCCGTGCGCGTGCGCGTGAACATCTGGGTAGGCTGCGTGGGCGGACTGGTGGCGAACGGCGGACTGGACACGGCTCCGGGCTCGATTTACGACAAGAAAGGGCTGAAGGTCTCCTTCAAGATCATTGATGACTGGACGGAGGGCACCGCGGCTCTTGCTTCGAACAACGTGGACGTGATGCTGACCACGGCGGACGTCTGGGCCAAGGACTACGCTCAACTCGAGGAAAAAGGCTTCCATGCCCGCGCGGTCTACATGGTGGACTGGTCGCGCGGGGCAGATGGCGTTATCGGCAAACAGGGCATCAACAGCATCGAGGACCTCGCCGGGAAGACGGTGGCGTTCGCGCCCTACACGCCGTCCCACTTCCTGCTCTTCAACGGACTGAAAAGCTCCGGCCTCAGCACGGAGCAGCGCAATGAGATCTTCGGCAAGGCCGTACACACCAAAGACGGTATTGAACCGGCGACGCTGTTCGCCCAGCAGAAGGTGGATGCGGCCGTGGCCTGGGATCCCGACATGAGCGACGCCGTCACGAAGCGCCCCGGCTCGAAGAAGATCTACGATACGCGCATCGCCAACCGACTGATCGCGGATGTCCTGGTTGTGAGCGACCGATTCTCCGCCAACGCGCCGCAAACCACGCGTAATTTCCTTGAGGGCTGGTTGGAAGGCGTCGAGTTCATCCGCCAGCAACCGGCGCGCGCCTACACCTTGATCGGCACCATCAAGGACTTCAACATCCCTTCCGACCTGGCCAAGACCATGCTCGAGGGAGTGCGTCTTTCCGACTACGCCGATAACAAAGCCTTCTTCGGCAGCGGCGCCGGTTCGGACTACAACAACATCTTCACCATGGCATCGGACATGTACCGCGAGTTGCGCACCATCAAGCGCATTCCGGAGGTCGAGGGGAGCGTCGACCGGCGCTACATTGCCGCCATGGAGGGCAAGTTCTCCTCGAAATCAACCGAGGCTCCCATCGAGTACAAGGAACCGCCCAAAGGCGCGACGCCCATCGCCACACAGCACCGCTCCATCTACTTTGAAACGAATTCCGCCGCCATGAGCCCCGATTCGCGCGCCGTGGTCGACGAAATCGGCGGCTTCATGCGCGCCTATGAAAACACCATCGTCGATATCGGCGGCAATAGCGACTCGACGGGCTCGCGCGACCTCAATATGGATCTCTCCAAGCGCCGCGCCGAAACCGTGAAGAGCTATCTCATGACCAAGTACGGCTACCCGGGGGCGCGGATGCGCACGACAGGCAACGGCCCGGACAAACCCATCGCCAGTAACGACACGCCGGAGGGCCGCGAGAAGAACCGGCGGACGGATATCAAGGTCTATCCGAACCCCGGCACTCCCTAGGCCATGCAGCCCACCATCATCCGCAAACCGATTTCCAGGCCGCTCCAGATCATCCTCGGGTTCGCTGCCTGGGGGTTCCTGATTCTCGTGTGGTTCCTGGTTACGCGGGGTGATCTGCTTCCGCCGATGACGCTGCCCGACCCTGCCGGCGTCGTCAAAGCCATCGCCCGGCTATGGGTGGAATACGACCTCCCCGGCAATGTGTTTCAAAGCTGGTGGCGCATCGCGCAGGCCTTCTTCTGGTCGGCGCTGGTGGCAATCCCGCTCGGCCTGCTGATGGGCAGCTTTCCGCTCGTGTTTCACGTGGTAAACCCCGTCGCCGCCCCCATGCGATCCATGCCGATCACGGCGTTCCTGCCCGCGTTCATCGCCTTGTTCGGCATGGATGAGGGAATGAAGGTCGGGTTCCTGTTCTTCGGCATGTTCTTCTACCTGCTGGCAGTGGTTGTGGAAGAAGTGAACAAGGTGGATCACGCCTTGCTCGAGACGGCGTACACGTTGGGCGCGAAGGTCCATCACGTGCTGTGGCTGCTCTTCCGCGCCTCCTTCCCCGCCATCTTCGGGTCGTTCCGCATCCTCTACGACATCGGTTGGACGTATGTGATCCTTGCGGAAATGGTAAACGCGCGTAAAGGCGTCGGCTACATGGTGGAGGCGGCGCGTAAGGTGCTCGATTTCGAGCGCGTCTATGCGGGCATCATCGCCATCGGCGTCGCCGCGTTCCTGTTCCGCTCGCTGCTGGCTGTGCTCGAGGATCGCCTGTTTCCCTGGCAGCGCCCCACGCGCCAGCAGCCCGAACCCTCCCTCTCTTCCAATGGATCATAAGACCAAAATCACGCTGCGCAACGTGGGCCGCATCTTCACTGGCGCGAATGGAGAAAAGATCGAAGCGTTGCGCGATGTCAACCTTGAGATTGAGGACGAGTTCTCCGCGGATGGCCGCGACGTGGGCGAATTTCGTGTGCTGCTTGGACCCTCGGGCTGCGGCAAGTCGACCATCCTGCGCCTCATCGCCGGGCTCGATTTTCCTACTTCGGGTGAAGTCCTGGTGAACGGCGTCCGCGTCACGGGACCCGGCTCCGACCGGGGCATGGTCTTTCAGAAATACACTTCGTTTGCCTGGCTCACCGTCACCGGCAACATCGAATACCCGCTGCGGATCAAAGGAACTCCGGCGGCCGAGCGGCGCGAGATTGTTTCCCGCCTCATCCAGGCCGTGGGCCTGGCGGGTTTCGAAAACGCGTATCCGCACACGCTTTCCGGCGGTATGCAGCAACGCCTCGCCATCGCCCGCTCGCTCGCCGTGCGCCCGCAGGTGCTGCTGATGGACGAGCCTTTCGGCGCGCTCGATGCGCAGACCCGGAATGACATGCAGACCCTGCTGCTGCGCATCTGGGATGAAACGGCCGCCACCGTCCTGTTCGTCACGCACGACGTGGCGGAAGCTGTCTATCTCGCCGATCATCTCTACATCGTTGGGCCGCGTCCGGGCGCCATCATCGAGGACATTCCCGTGCCCTTCCCCCGTCCGCGGGATCAGGGCGTGAAGGAGTTGAAGGAGTTCCAGGAACTCGAGGCACATGCCCTCGCCCGTCTCCGCCGCGCCGCCGGCTCCGGACAGGTCCGCGTCACCATCTGACGAGTGGCGCCTTATACAATCAGAATTACAGGCCGAGCGCCCAATGCCCGATACCAATTCCCCATTCGGCACCGAACTCAAAGATGCCGTCAACCGCAAACTGGACGAGGCCGGCCTCTCGCAGCACGACTACGTCAAGGCGGCGCTCAAATGGCAGTACAACTGGATCGGGGTGGCCGGCGCGGCGGCGTTCGCGATCGTTTCCGGCACCGGCCTTCCCCTTGTTCTCGCCGCCGGATTGGAACTGATGTACGTCGCCCTGGTGCCGCAGAGCAGCCGCTTCCGCCGCCTCGTGCGCTCCTGGAAGTACGCCGATGAAAAGCGCGAACACCAGAAGCGCCTCGAGGAGATGCGGAAGAATCTGCCGCCGGAAATGCGCAGCCGGTACGAATTCGTGCAGCAGATCGCCAAGGAGATCCGCGCCAATTACGCACAGCTTTCCTACGCCTCGCAGATTTTCGCCGCCCAGATGGACGACAAGCTCAACGGACTACTCGAAGGCTATGTGCGGCTGCTCCACGCCGCCTATACGCATCGCGAATATCTAAAGTCGCTGAACCCGGATCAGATTCGCAAAGAAGCTGCCTACCTTGAAAAGTCGCTCGAAAAAGAGCCGCCCAAGGTGCAGGAGATCAACCAGCGCCGCATCGAAATTCTTCGCAAGCGCGTGGCCAAGTTCGAAAAGATCGCGGAAAATCGCCAGGTGGTGGACGCGCAGTGCGCGGCCATCGAAGACGTGCTCCAACTCATCCGCGATCAATCGGTCACCATGCGCGATCCACAGCAGGTGAGCGCCCAACTGGATCACCTGGTCATGGACGTGGAGCAAACCGAGCAGAGTGTTCGCGAGATGGAGGAAATCTTCGCCCTCACCAGCGAGAACCATGACGATCTGCACCTGCCGGCAGCGGAAGAAAACCCGCCGGCACGAAATCGCGTACGGAACTGAACATGACCCCCACTGTGAACAACACCGCGCTCGACACATTGCCGGAATGGGCCCGCCGGCTTTCGCAAAAATACTACTCGCGGACGATCGCCATGTTCATCCTGCATGGCAATGTGCATGACCTCGTGCCCTGGAACCGTGGGGATCGCACGGAATATGTGCCTTTGCCGCGCTTTCTCAACGAGGCGTTGTTCGGCAGGCGCGACCTCGTGTTTTCTTACGACCGCGGCGGCGGACTCGCTTTCTCCAACAACGACGTACAGGCCGATTTTCAGCGCGCGCTCAGCGGCTATGACGCCTTCCACGGCACGAAGTATTCGCAAGGCCTGCCGCGCAACCCGGACACCGTCCTCACGCTGCTTGAGAGCTACCTCCGGCTGCGCGTGCAGGACGGGAAGAAAATGGCGCTCTCCATTGGATTCGCGGAGACGATAGTTCCCGGGTCGGATGCCTCCTCGATGGGCTCGGAAGACCGCAACTGCCTGGTCATCCTCAAGCGATGGGCCCAGAACCAGATGTTTCTGCGCTCCGATGTCACCATCTGCCTCGTTACAGAGAGCCTCGCCGGATTGAACTCGGGCCTGGTGCAGAATCCCGGTGTTTCCGCGCTCGAAATTCCGCTCCCCGATGAGCAGGAACGGCAGGATTTCATACGATGGCAGCTCGAATCCACTCCGCTGCCGCCCGGCTCCGACGTGACCGCGGAGACGCTCGCCAAACTCGGCGCGGGTCTCAAACGCGTGCAACTCCAGAACCTCATCGCGCACGCGTGCGAGAACCGCCAGCCGCTGACTGTAGCCTTCCTCACCCGGCTCAAGAAGGAACTGCTAGAAGCCGAGTCCGGCGGACTGCTCGAATTCGTTCAAAGCCGCTATGACCTCTCGATGGTGGCTGGTCACGAGCCCGCAAAGAAGAAGCTGCGAGACGCCGCTGCCGGACTGCGGGCCGGGCGTTTCGACATTCTGCCGATGGGCTATGTCATCTGCGGACCCGTCGGCACAGGAAAGACGTTCCTTACCACCTGTTTCGCCGGCGAGGTCGGCATCCCCGCCGTCATGCTGAAGAATTTCCGCAGCATGTGGCAGGGTGTGACCGAAGCCAACCTCGAGCGGGTCCTCACCCTTCTGAAGGCCATGAGCCCGATCGCGGTCGTGGTGGACGAAGCCGACGCTCAACTCGGCAACCGTTCGAGTTTCGGCGACAGCGGCGTCAGCAACCGCGTCTTCGCCCAGATCGCCCAGTTCATGGGCAACACGGAACTGCGCGGCAAGGTGATCTGGTTCCTGCTCACCTGCCGGCCGGATCTGCTGCCGGTGGACCTGAAGCGCCAGGGCCGGGCGGAAGAGCACATCGCCCTCTTCTATCCGCACACCGGCGAGGAACGCCTGGCCATGTTCCGGGCGATGCTGAAGAAGACCGGAACCCACGTATCCTCCGAAGACGCGGAGCGGTTCTACCTGGAACAAGCAGGCACGCTCTCCGGCGCGGATACCGAAGCCCTGCTCGTGCGCGCCCGCATGAAAAGCGCGCTCGAAGGCGACCTCTCCGTGGATGCCGAAGACCTCAAAGCCGCCATCGCCGATTTCATTCCACCGTCCTATCCCACCGAGATCGAGTTGCAGAACCTGGTCGCCGTGCTCGAATGCACATCGAAGAGCCTGCTGCCGGAACAATATCGCGACATGGACCGCGGCGAGATCTTGCGGCGTGTTGGGGAATTGACTGCGTTCAGCCGGTAAACTGCCGGAACAAGAGCCCGATACGTGAATTCCGGAGACCATGTGCTAAGTTCATTGTCCGTTTTCGCTATTCCTGTCAGGAGGGTCTATGTCGCCGGCAGAACTGCAAGAACTCATCACTCATTTCCGCGAAGCCACGTCCGTTAACTTGCACCTGGTCAAGGGCTTCAAAATCCTCCTAAAGCACGATTCGGGAACGCCGAAGGGCTTCGACTTCACCGTCGAGAATCCTCGGGCGCTTGCACAGCAAATGCGGGACAACACCAACATGGCGGAAGATCCCGCGCACAAAGGCCATTACGCCCCCTGGACTACCCCGAATACCAACTTCGGATTCACGGAGGTCACGCAGCCGGACCTTCCCTCGACGAAATGGCCCAAGGCGGTGCATATCGACTTTGCGATCGGCTCGAGCAAATGCCCGTGCGGCATTCACCTCGATCAGGATCATCGCGTGGTAGGCCGGGACAGAAGCGGCATGGCCGTCTGCTCCTATGCCAACGACCCTATCGTCAAAGAGGTGATCCACGAAGTCGGGCTACGTCAGATTCCGCTCAGCACGTTCCAGATTCGCCCCATCCATGTCTACGATGACCCGGAACCGCGCGGCTTCGATTTCGAGTCCCCGGATATTGCCGCCATCGAGGCGATCGTCCGGAGCCTTTCCACCCACAATGAGCCCTCGCCGCCAACCATCCGGTTCTTGCCGGACCTCGATGCTTTGGATTTCACGAAGAAGCCCAGGACGGAAGCGCCGTACCGTCACGACAACAGCAGAGATGTGACCGGATGGGTCGGCAACCGGGTTACCCTGGGACAGGGATATCGCGAGAAAGGCTTTGGCCCCCGCGTGCATATCGAACTGGACAAGGACTCAAATTTGGGCAATGTCCACCTGGACAAACATCCGTACCTGAACCCTGACGGAACGCCAAACCTGAAGAAGGCTGCCGAACACGGGATCTACGACCTCGCGCCGGGGTTTGGATTGGGAGGGCGCACGAGCCGCTTCATCTGGCAGCTCATTATCGGCGGATCTTACACACCAAAGGGCGGGCGGGAGAGCGTGGAAATCGGGGTACCGATCAAGCCTGCCGGCGACAGCGGACCGATTGAAGGGTGGACCATCGGAGTAGGCGTGGAGATTCGAATGCGGCGGCGGTCCAGATAGGGAGTGCCTTCAAACTCGCCCCAACATACCGTCCCCGCACAGGTTGAACACGCGGCGAATTGGCGCGCGCGCACGCCCACGAGCGCGATCATCATGACCTGGAACCTTAGACAGCTTACTCTCCGGGAGGTTGTGTTATTCTCCCGTAGATAGAGGTGATGTGCGCGCAGCGCCGGGTGCACCGACGGGCCTCAGGGCCGCCGTGGCCGTCATAGAAACCGTCACGAGGAGCACGCACATGCAGGACATCATCATTCGGGACGTGAGACTCCTGGGTTGGAAACCTGCCGGCAAAGAAGCGCTGGAGGTGAACTTCGATACACCCATCGAGTGGCCTATCAACTGGGCGGCTGATAAGGCGGATACGTACAAGGAGACGTGCGGATCAGGATCATGGCGCACGGCTTCGAGACACACGTCCGCACGGAAGGCAGCGACGCAAACGGGATGTGCACGGAGAAGAACATCTACAGCCAGGGTGGGGCCGGGATTCAGTTCTGCAAGGAGAACATCACCATCTCCACGATCAGCAAGTTTGCGAAGTGGAAGGGGAAGGTGAAAGCTATTGAACTCCTCTCCTGTGGGGCGGCGTACATCACTCCGGGTAAAGAGGGGAAGCAGGGGGACGGAAACTACTTCTGCTACCGCTTCGCCCAGATCACCGGGGCTTCCGTGCGCGCTTCCCCGGAAGCCTAGCCGCGTTTTCGCCAGTGCGGGGATCTCATTTTGTGCCATTTTTTGCTCCGATCGCCTCGGCGATGATCGCCGTCACGAGATCAAGGCGGAAGAGGAGCCGGGCTTCCGGAACCACACGTAACTATGGTTGCCCAAACGGTGCGCCTCGGGGAATCGCATGAGGTAGCGGTCCAGGTATCGCAAAGGAAACAGCAGCCAACCAAGGAAGATGTGCGCGGCGGCTCTCCAGATGCGTAGCGGAAGCAGCAGTTTCACATATTCGAGAGCGAATACCAGCATCGTAGCCGTTGGACCCGCGCGCCACCCTTCCGCAATCACCTCCAGCGGCCCCGCCAATTGCTTGAGTCCCTGTATCGTGAATCGTCTATAGTCCCGCGGGTAGGCATGGAATGGATGGCAGAACGGCGTCACCACATGCAGATAGCCGCCGGGCAGGAGAACTCTTTCCATTTCCTTCATCACGCGTTGGGGATCCCGCACATGCTCCAGCACGGCGTCGCACTCCACGCGCTGGAACACACCGGACGCGAACGGCAACCATTCCGCGTCTGCAACCACATCGACGCCCGGCGTCGCGATCAGGTCGATATTGAGGTAGCCATCCACGGTGCACCCGGCCCCGCCGACGTAGAGATTCCAGCGGCCGAGAGGAAAATCTTTCGGCTCCTTCGGATTGGCCAGGAAAGGCGCCGGCGGCAGGAACAACCGCGCGGCGCGTTTCTCAAAGTTGGTGCGGGGGGGGAATGCAACACGTCTCTTTCCTTACTTATCCTACACTCTGGCCGGATATGAGGCCGCCCCTGAGCCGCAATGCGACGTTCAGTAGCGGTAGTGGTCCGCCTTATACGGACCTTCCACCGGCACGCCGAGGTACTCGGCCTGCTCCGGAGTGAGCGTGGTGAGCTTCACGCCGATTTTTTCCAGGTGAAGCCGCGCCACTTCCTCATCGAGCTTCTTGGGCAGCGTGTAGACATCCACTTTGTAGGTGTCCTTGTTCTTCCACAGGTCGATCTGCGCCAGCGTCTGGTTGGAGAAGCTGTTGCTCATGACGAAGCTGGGGTGGCCGGTGGCGCAGCCGAGATTGACGAGGCGGCCTTCGGCGAGCAGGAAGATACCGTGGCCATCTTGGAAGGTGTACATGTCCACCTGCGGCTTGATGTTGGTGCGTGTCACCCCAGGTTCGCTGTTGAGGCGGTCCACCTGGATCTCATTGTCGAAGTGGCCGATGTTGCACACGATGGCCTGATCCTTCATGTGCTTCATGTGCTCGAGGGTAATGATGTCGCGGTTGCCGGTGCAGGTGACATAGATATCGCCGCGGCCGAGCGTGTCCTCGATGGTAGTCACTTCGTAGCCCTCCATCGCCGCCTGGAGCGCGTTAATGGGGTCGATTTCGGTCACGATGACGCGCGCGCCGAAGCCGCGCAATGAGTGGGCCGAGCCCTTGCCGACGTCTCCGTAGCCGCAAATGACCGCCACCTTGCCGGCCATCATCACGTCCGTGGCGCGCTTGATGCCGTCGGAAAGCGATTCGCGGCAGCCGTAGAGATTGTCGAATTTCGACTTGGTGACCGAATCGTTGACATTGATGGCCGGCACGAGGAGTTTGCCTGCCTGCTGCATCTTGTAGAGGCGGTGCACGCCGGTAGTGGTTTCTTCGGATACGCCGCGCCATTCCTTTACCAGGTCGTGCCAGCGGCGGGGATTTTCCGCGTAGACCTTCTTGAGCAGATCTTTGATGACAGTCTCTTCGTGGCTGCCCGATGGGGTGTTCACCCAGTCAGAGCCCTCTTCCAACTCGTAGCCCTTATGGATGAGCAGGGTCACGTCGCCGCCGTCATCCACCACCAACTGCGGCCCGAGGCCATTGGGATGGCTCACCGCCTGGTAGGTGCACCACCAGTATTCTTCGAGAGTCTCGCCTTTCCAGGCGAACACCGGAACACCCGCCCGTGCAATGGCGGCCGCGGCGTGATCCTGCGTGGAGAAGATGTTGCAGCTTGCCCAGCGAACGCCGGCGCCCAGGTCCACCAGCGTCTCAATCAAGACCGCGGTCTGGATGGTCATGTGCAGCGAGCCGGTGATGCGCACACCGTCGAGCGGTTTCGAGGCCGCGTATTTCTTGCGGATGGCCATGAGGCCGGGCATTTCCTGCTCGGCGATGATAATTTCTTTCCGGCCCCAATCGGCCAGGGACATGTCGGCCACTTTGAACTCGGTGGCGGTACGTTCCACTTGTGCAATGCTCATGATGTGAAGTTCTCCAGAGACGCTTGTATCAACGAATCTTGATGCGATGATATCATTGAACCGAGATGCCGTCAATCCTTCATTCGCTCCGTCTGCTGACAGAACCCACCCGCCTGCGCATTCTCCTGCTGCTCGAGAGCGAGGAACTCTCCGTGGCCGAGTTGCAACAGATTCTCGCCGCCGGGCAAAGCAGCATCTCCACGCATTTGGCGCAACTCAAGCAGACGGGATTGATTGAAGACCGGCGCATCGGAAAAAGCACGTTATACAGCCTGAGGGTCCCCACGGGGTTCCAGCAGTTGATGGATGTGCTGCGCCAGGCCGCGGCGGAGATTCCCGAGGCAGCGGAGGACCAGGCTGCGCTGCGGTTGATATTGGACAAGCGGCAGGACAAGATGAGGGCGTATTTCGATCAGCTTGCGGGCCGGTTCGGGCGGCATTATGTACCGGGGCGATCGTGGAAGGCGGTGGCGGAATTGCTGCTGCAATTGATGCCGCCGATGGTGATTGCGGACCTGGGGGCGGGCGAGGGGACGCTCTCGCAATTGCTGGCGCAGCGGGCGACGCAGGTCATCGCCGTGGACAATTCGGAGAAGATGGTGGAGTTCGGCTCGGAACTGGCGCGCACGCACGGCGTGGGGAATCTGGCGTACCGCAAGGGGGACCTGGAAGCGCTGCCGGTTGAGGACGGAACAGTGGATCTGGCGCTGTTCAGCCAGTCGCTGCATCATGCGCGGCATCCGCGGAAGGCAGTGGAGGAGGCGTGGCGTATTCTGAGGCCTGGAGGCCGGATTGCGATTCTGGATCTGGCGCGGCACCATTACGAACAGGCCCGGGAGATGTACGCGGACGTGTGGCTGGGATTCACGGAGGTGGAGTTGGTGGGGTATCTGGAGAAGGCGGGATTTGGGGAGGTGCGGACGATGGTGGTGCATAAGGAGGAAGAGGCGCCGTTTTTTGAAACAGTGCTTGCATTGGGATCGAAGGTATAGTATAAATATTTACAGTCTTCCCTAACCTCTCAACTGGAGCGACTTACCATGTCTATTTCCGCCGATCTTCTCCCGGAATGGGACCTCGAGATGGCCGCCACCCGCAAAACTCTCGAGCGCATCCCCGATGACAAATTCGACTGGCGCCCGCACGCCAAATCGTCCACCATGGGCGCCTTGGCAAGCCATGTCGCCAATCTGCCGCAGTGGGTGGACGCCACAATGAACCAGGACTCTTTCGACCTCGCTCCCGTGGATGGGCCGGCGGCGGGTCCTCCATCTCCGGCCACGAGCGGCAAGCAACTGCTCGCGATGTTCGACGATAATGCAGCCGCGGCGCGCAAGGCGATTGAGGCCGCAAGCGACGAATCCTATGCGCAGCCGTGGTCGCTCAAAAAGGGCGGCGCGGCGATGTTCACCCTGCCGCGCGGCGCGGTGCTGCGGCGGTTTTTTCTGAGCCACATCATTCATCACCGCGCGCAGTTGGGGGTTTATTTGCGGTTGAACGATATTCCGGTGCCGGCGGTGTATGGTCCGTCGGCGGACGAATCGCCGTTCTGATCGATCTTAGTGCAGGCGCCAGATGTGCAAGGCGTCCGGAGCCGCGGTGGCCGCGAGAAGGCGGCCATCGCGCACCCAACTCATACCAACGGGGCGTGTAGGAGGGAGCCACTCCGCCAGCCGATGTTCTGAAGCCACATCCCAGACCACGGTAGGGGCGGGCAGGAGGAGATTGTCCACCTTCATGTAGGAGGTGACCAGCGCTTTGCCATCGGGTGACAACTCGAGATAGGAGGCGGGCTCGGCGGTGCGGTCCATGCGGCGAATCACCTTCCCTGTCGCCGCATCGAGGAACAGGACCACCTTATCCCCGCCTGCCGCGATCGCGTAACGGCCATCGGTAGTAAAGTCAATCGTGAACGGTTCGACGAGGGAATCATTGTTCATCGCGAGGCGCCTTCCAGTGTGGGCGTCGTAGATGCGGATGAGGGTGTCTCCATCCACCGTGGCGATACGCGAGTCATCACGCGAAAACGCGATGGAATTCGTCCCTCCTATTGGACTCTCCAATTCGTACAGCTTCCGCATGGTGCCGGCTTCGAATACCTGAACAGGGTCGCCTTGCGCGGCGAGCGCGAGCAACTTGCCGTCGTGCGAAAATCGCGCGGGCCCGGGGTAGCGCGGCAGGCGCGTCTGCCAGCGGGCTTGTCCCGTCGTGATGTCATAGAGCGCCATGTTGCCGGCGCGATCTCCGGTGAGCATCCACCGTCCATCGTCGGAGAGGGCATTGACTCTGTGTCCGGAAC
Source organism: Bryobacterales bacterium (assembly GCA_020847895.1). GTDB lineage: Bacteria > Acidobacteriota > Terriglobia > Bryobacterales > Bryobacteraceae > CADEFT01. Next base: position 3,260 of record JADLBG010000573.1, on the reverse strand, counting down.
TAGGGTCGATGGTGCGCAGCAGTTTTGACTCGGGGAGCGACCACACCCGTACTTTAGCGTCCTTGCAAAGCGTGACCATCTGGGAACCGGTCTTGGCAAACACGGCGGAAGTGACCGGCGAAGGAGTGTGTATCTCGAGTATCTGCCGAGGCGCCTGCTGGGAGAACACAAGACCGGCGGTTGCCGGCAGCAGCGCGGGAAGGCAGGATCGCCGGCGCATCAGAGACGCTCCAGAACAATCTCGAAACTTACCGCGGCGACGACCTCCTTCGGATCGCCGGTAAGGGTGACGGGGCGGACGAGGCCGGCGCTTTGGATGAGCGGGTCGCGGGTATAGTTGCGCGCGGGGTCGCCCTCGAAGACGGGGTCGGTGGCGAAGTAGAGTTGCGTCGTCAGCGGTTTGCAACCCGGCGCGGTGACTACGTAGTGAATGTGCTGGCAAACACGCGCCGGATAGTGTCCTGGCATGACGGAGGTGAAGGCGTACTCGCCCGAACTGCCGGCCGTGAGCGTGGCGCGGTAGCGGTAGCCATCGAGATCGTAATGGCCCTGATGATCGGCCTGCCAGATCTCGAGTTTCGCTGCGCGCAGGGCGGAGCCTTTTGTATCGAAGACGCGGCCCGAAACGGAGACCGGCAATCCGGGATCGCCCGGCTGCCGCAGATTTGGATTCGAAGGGGCCTTCCGTTTATAGAACGGGCCCAGTTCATTCCAAGCCGTGGGCTTGCGGGCAGCGGCTTCCTCGCTCTGCCAGGCGGCGAGCGAATCGCTGACTGTAAGCGCGGGACCGACGGTTACCGAACCGAGGGCAACGCCTTTGAGCAGCAGGTCGCGACGGGTCAGCGGATGACGCCGCATATGGTTCCTCCCAGTGGAACAGTGAGTGCTTCCGGCTAGTATACACCGCGCGGCGCCGATATTTCGATAATATTTGAGGGCATGGGGAAGCAGTCCGAACGTCTTACCTCCCTCGACGCGTTTCGAGGCGCCACCATGGCGCTGATGGTTCTTGTCAACGATCCCGGCAACGGGCACTTCGTCTACGCTCCGCTCGAGCATTCCGAGTGGAACGGCTGGACCCCCACCGATGTCGTATTCCCGTCGTTTCTTTGGATTGTGGGCGTGGCGATGACTCTGGCTCTGGGGCGGCGGATGGCGGCGGGAATGGGGCGGGCGGAGTTGTTCCGTCAGGCTTTTCGCCGCGCGGCGATCCTCTATTGTCTCGGGCTTCTGGTGTATCTCTTTCCGCATTTTGACTTTTCGACGATGCGAGTGCTGGGGGTGCTGCAGCGGATCGCCATCTGCTATCTGGCCGCCACCGCGATCTATCTGACAACCGGCGTTCGCGGGCAGGCGGCGTGGATCACCGGTCTGCTGTCCGGCTATTGGCTCATCATGAGGTTCGCGCCCGTGCCTGGATACGGCGCCGGGCATCTGGATGTCGAGGGCAACTTTGCCCACTACGTCGATCGCATCGTGCTGGGCGCGCACAACTATGCCCCAACCAGGACCTGGGATCCGGAGGGCATCGTCAGCACGCTGCCCGCAATCGCGACCGTACTGTTCGGGATTCTGGCGGGACAGATCCTTGCCCTGAAGCGCACGCTCTCCTCGCGCGCAATCTGGTTAGCGGCGGCGGGCGCCGGACTGCTGTCCGCGGGGCTTCTCTGCGGCCAATGGCTGCCAATCAACAAGAAGCTGTGGACTTCGTCCTTTGCCCTGTTCATGGCAGGCCTCGATTTTGTGTTGTTCGCGGGATTTCTTTGGATTGCCGACGGGCTGGGCTACAAACGGGCATTCCGGCCGCTGGTGATTCTGGGTATGAACGCCATCGCCGTCTACATGGCTTCCGAGCTGCTCGATTCCGCGATCAGCGCGCTCGATTGGCGCATGTCCATTTATCAAAGGGTGTTTGCGCCGCTCGCTTCTCCGTGGAACGCGTCGCTGCTCTATGCCGCCGCTTATACGCTCCTGATGTTCGGTGTGGCTTATGCGCTCTATCGCCGGGGCTGGTTTCCGCGCGTGTGACGCCGGCCCCGCTTACTCGAACACGATCACGTCGTATTCCTGCAGGGAGGGAACCGTAACACTCCCGTTGCGGACAGGCAGCGCCTGCCCCGTCCACAGAGACCGCGCCTTGGAATACTTTCCCTCGACGGTGACGCGCACGTTCGGCAGCGGCACAATCCTGCGGATGGGCCTCGTCATCTCGCCGGTAAAATTCACGAGGTGCACCAGGAGGCGGTTGTCCTGGCGCCGCACTACCACCTCGACAGATCCCGGGGCGTTCTCCACGCGCACCGGCGATACACCCAACTGTGTTCCGGCGTTCGCCACCAGTTGCATCAACTCCGGCGTATGGTAGGTGTTGATGGAATTCCCCAAGTCGCCGGGCATGTAGGCAACCATCCCTTTACCCAGCCGCCGGAAGACGAGCCCCGGATCATCGGACACATTCGGGACGCCGTCGTAACGTCCCGCCAAGGGCGCGGTGAATTTCCACGCCACTTCGCCCTCACCCGCATGGGTCCGCACATAATACGCAGTGGAGGGAATCATCTTGCGCGTGATGCCGGCGGCAAGCCGCGGAGAGGTCACCGGCTTCAGGTAGTCCCAGGGCAGTGGTCCGGCGATTCCCTTCCCCGCCGACACGCCGAACTCGGAGGAAAGCGCAAAATCGCCGCGCCGGACTCCCGTCTCATCATAGAGCGACGTTTCAAAATCCGCGAAGAGATTCCCGCCCTCTTCCACGTACTTCCGGAGGCGGGCGGCGACACGGTCGCTCATGCATGCGACGTTCGGCAGAAAGATCGCCTTATAGCGGTCCAAGGGCTCTTTCTCGAGGGTCACATCGTCGATGACGTCGAAAGGAACATGCGCGCGGAGCAGCGACTCGGTAATCCCCGCGAACTCGCCGTCGAGATTCCCGATGTTCGAACGCTGCGCGGTACGGTCAATGTCGATCAATTGCGCGGCCGCCCCAGCATAGAAGTTCGCGGTCACATCGGACCACACCACGCCCACCCTCGCCGCGGACTTCGTATTCGTGAAGTAGGCTTTGTTCTTCTCGAGAAACCGGTTCATTTCGGTGAGAGCCGTCATTTCCGGCTCTTCGAATTCAAAGGGCGTGATCCCCATCCAGACGCCCGCCGCATTGGCGATGGTATCGGCATAGAGCAGCCGCAGTTCCGGCGCCGGGAGCAGGGAAAACGTCCAGGGTTTGTGGCTGGCCGCGGAGAAGATGATGGTGGGCTTTCCGC
>JADLBG010000572.1 GCA_020847895.1 Bryobacterales bacterium | reverse complement strand
GCCGCCGCGCTCGGCGACGATCCGCTCGAGTCCTTGCGCTACCGCTCTAATCTCCTCGGAGCCGACCTCCGGATTACGAATTTTGGAGGAGGCAACACCAGTTCGAAATACGAAGTCACCGACCCGCTCACTGGGAAGCCCACGCGCGTCATGGCCGTGAAAGGCAGCGGCGGAGACCTCGGCAGCATCACCCGCGGCGGATTCGCCGTGCTCTACATGGACCGTCTTTCACAACTCGAAAACGTCTACCGCGGCGAGCAGTTCGAGGACGACATGGTCGGCATGTATCCCTCCTGCGCCTTTGCCGGAAACACCGTCGCCACCTCCATCGACACGCCGCTTCACGGATTCCTCCCCTTCGATCACGTCGATCACCTCCACCCCGATTGGGCCATCGCCATGGCCGCCAGCCGCAACGGTAAGCAAAGAATGGAGGAGTTCAACCAGCGCTACCATCACCACCTGGTCTGGCTCCCCTGGCAGCGCCCCGGTTTCGAACTCGGTCTCATGCTGCGCCAGGCCGTAACAGACAACCCCGGTTGCGACGGAATCGTTCTCGGCAGCCACGGCCTCTTCACCTGGGGCAACACGCAGCGCGAATGCTACCTCAACAGCGTCACCATCATTGACCAACTGGGCGAACTGGTCCAGGAAAGCGGCAACGGCAAGGTCGTCTTCGGTGGACCGCGCTGCGCCACACGGCACGATGCCCATCAGGTAGCAGCGGAGATTCTTCCCAGGATCCGCGGCCGCGTCGGAGCCTCCCGCCGCGGCATCGGCCACTTCGACGGCGCCCCCGAAGCCCTCGAGTTCATCAACTCTAACTGGGCGCGGGAACTTTCAGCCCTGGGAACCTCCTGTCCCGATCACTTCCTGCGCACTCGCATCAGCCCCCTCGTCGTCGATTGGAATCCCCAGACAAAAGACCTTTCCGAATTCGACCATGCCCTTGATGCCGGCTTGCGCCAGTATCGCAAGGACTACGTCGCCTATTACCAAGCGCACAAGGAAGCCGGCTCCCCTCCGTTGCGCGACCAGAACCCCACCGTCGTCCTCGTCCCCGGCGTCGGCATGGTCTCCTTCGGCCGCTCGAAGAAAGAGGCCCGCATCACCGGCGAGTTCTACCGCAACGCCATCCGTGTCATGATGGGCGCGAACGGCATGGAAGACGGCGCCGCCGAGGGCAGCCCTCTCCCGCACGCCAAGGATCCATCCCGCGCCGGCGAGTTCACCAGCTTCCACAACTACGTCGCCCTCCCGCGCCGTGAGGCCTTCCGCATCGAGTACTGGCAGCTCGAGGAGGCCAAACTCCGCCGCATGCCCCCCGAAAAGGAGTTCTCCCGCAAGATCGTGCTCATCGTCGGCGGCGGCAGCGGTGTCGGTCGCTCCACGGCGCTCAAACTCGCCGCCGAAGGCGCGCACCTGATGATCGCCGACATCAACGAGGAGTCCGCCCACGACACCGCGCGTCTGTGCACGAAGTTCGACCGCGAAGCCGTGGCGTACTGCAAAGTGGACTTGCGGAACCACGCCTCCATCTCATCCGCCATCCGCCATACCGTGATGCAATTCGGCGGGCTCGACGTGGTCATCAACACCGCCGCGGTCTTCATCCCCCCCGATTCGCGCGGCGGCATCTCCGAAGACAACTGGCGCATCACCCTCGACGTCAACGTCACCGGCAACTACTTCCTCGCCAGGGAAGCGCACCACGTCTTCTCCTCCCAGGGGTTGACGGCGAACATCGTACTCACCGGCTCCGCCAATGCCGTCGTTCCCAAGAAGGGCAGCGAAGCCTACGACGTCAGCAAAGCCGCGGTCAATCACCTCATCGGCGAACTGGCCGTCGGCCTGGCCCCCCTCGTCCGCGTGAACGGCATCGCCCCGGCAACCGTGGTGGAAGGCTCCACCATGTTCCCCCGCGAGCGGGTCATCAGCTCACTCGCCAAGTACAATTTGCCCTACAAAGACGAGGAAACCACCGACACCCTGCGCTCACGCCTTGCCAATTACTACGCCAGCCGCACCCTGCTCAAGGAGCCCATCCTCCCCGATCACTGCGCCGACTCCATCATCTTCCTCGCCAGTGACCGTAGCATCCGCACCACCGGAACCGTCATCCCGGTCGACGCCGGACTCGCCGAGGCCTTCCTCCGCTAGTCCAGCACCGGATTCGGAGCCGTGCCCCGGAATCCCGATATCCGCGTACAATGCAATTTGCCGGAAACCAAGCTGCTATGAAACTCGTAACCTGGATTCTCCTTGCCGCCCTGGTATGCTGGGGCGAGCCTCGGGACAACTGGCGCGCCGCGCGGGCAAACGGCGTTCTAGTGCAGGATATCTTCCTCCGCGCCCGGCGCATGCTTCACGCCTGGCTCACTGCCGCGGATTCGAAGACCCTGCTACTGCCTGATCGTGTGAAGGGATCGCTGTTCGGCCGTTTCGACGGCAAGCCTCTTTACACGCCGCACAATTCCGGAGCCGACAACTACCCGTTTCTCGTCCTCACAGCCTATTTCACCGACCCGCGGTTGTTTGAAGGGCGAATGAAGATCATGCTGCGCAACGAGGTCCGGTACACGGACGTCCCCGGCGGCAGGATTCCCGGCAACCTCCGCCTCGATACGCACGAACTGGGCGAAGCCAGTTTCTTCGGAGCGGCCGAGTACTGCAAAGACGGCATGGTTCCACTCACCGAGTTCCTTGGACGCGATCCCTGGTACTTCCGCATGGTGGATATGACCCGGGACTTCCTGAAACGTGCTCCCGTCAAGAGCCGTTGGGGCAGCCTGCCCGGCGAGGGCGCCGAAATCAACGGCGACGTGCTCCAAACCCTCGGGCGCCTGATTCCCATGACCGGTGATCGCGACTTGCTGCGCTGGGCCGAGCAGATTGGCGACGCCTACATCGAGGAGATTCTGCCCAACAGCAACTACCTCCCGACTGCCCGTTACGACCTGGAAAAACGCACGCCGTCTGAGATCGCGGGTTTGGGCGATCACGGCAATGAGGCCATCGTCGGCCTGATGCTGCTTCTGGCGATCGAGAACGAACTGGGCATGCCGCGCGGCCAGACATACCGTCCGGTTTTGCGAAAGACGCTCGACGCCGTGCTGGACACCGCCAACCCCGATGGATTCATCTACCGGGGCATCCGCGTCAAGGACATGACCGTGGCCAACAACTGGCTCACCGACTGCTGGGGCTACGTCTACAGCTCTATGTACGCCTACTGGCAGGTGACCGGCGAGGAGAAGTACCGTCAGGCTGTGCTGCGGGTGCTTCGGAATCTCTCCCGCTACCGCGACTATGACTGGACAAAACCATCGAACACGGTAGACGATCTTGCGGATTCCATCGAAGGCGCCATCTACCTGGTTGCGCGCGAACCCGTGCCGGAAGCGATCGAGTGGATCGATCACTCGGTGAAGAAGATGCTGCCCTACCAGAAGGCGGACGGTTTCATCGAGCGCTGGTACGGCGACGGCAACTGGAATCGCACGCTGCTGTTGTACGCGCTCATGAAGACCCAGGGCTGCTATCCCAAGCCCTGGCGGCCGGGATTGGAGACCGGGGCGGCGCGCGACGGAAATACCCTTTACCTGTCCATCCACTCGACCACGCCATGGTCGGGCAAGGTGATATTTGATTACGCCCGCCACCGGCGCATCCTGAATCTGAAGAAAGATTACGCGCGCCTCAATCAATGGCCCGAGTGGTACACGGTCGGCGAGAACGAGCTGTACAAGGTACGGGACGCAAGTACAGGCCGGGTGGAGATTCGCCTCGGCAGCGAGTTGAAATCCGGGTTCCCCGTAGCACTCGGGGCCGGAGAGGTCCGCAGGCTCGAGGTCAGCCCCTTGGGGCCGTCATGAGTTATCTCATGATGCAAGCAACCCTGCCGCCATCGAGGTGATCTCCTCGCCGATAGCCAGGGAACTCGTGGCGCCGGGACTTGGCGCGTTGACTACGTGCAGCGCGCGGCGCGCCTTGACGAAGTGGAAGTCCTGAACCAGATCCCCGTTCGGGCTCATGGCCTGGGCGCGGACCCCGGCCCCGCCGGTCTCCAGGTCGTCCACGCGGATCTCCGGAACCAGCTTCTGGAGCGACTCGCAAAACAACCGCTTGCTGAACGACCGGCGCAGTTCCTCGAAGCACATCCTCGGATAGCGCCTGAGGAAATTCCACAGGCCCGGATAGCTCAGCGCATCCCAGAGATCGCCCAGCTTAATATCGGACTTGCGGTAGCCCTCTCGCGCAAAGGCGAGCACGGCATTCGGTCCGCACTCCACTCCCCCGTGGATGAGCCGCGTGTAGTGGACGCCGAGAAAAGGGAATTTCGGATCCGGAACAGGATATATCAGATGGCGCACCAGACTCTGGCGCTCCGGGCGGATCTTGTAATACTCGCCGCGAAAGGGCACGATGCGTACTTCGCGGCGGTTTCCGGTCATCTCCGCGACCCGGTCCGAATACAGTCCCGCGCAGTTGATCAGCAGGGCGCCCTCGTGCTCGCCCTTGGTGGTTTCCACCATCCACCCATCGGGAGCCGGGCGGCAGTTCATGGCTCGGGCGCCGGTGAGCACGCGGCCCCCGTTGGACTCGATAATCTTCACCAGCGTGGCCGCTACCGCCGCGTAATCGACAATACCTTCCTGTGGGACGCGCAGCGCCGCAATGCCGCCGGCGTGCGGCTCAATCTCGCGGAACTCCTCGCGCGTCATCCAGCGCAGCCCTTCGAGGCCGTTCTGCTTTCCGCGATGTTCCAGATCCTTCAACCGCGCCGCCTCTGCCTGGTCCGTGGCCACCACCAGCTTGCCGCACACTTCATGCGCGATCTTGTGCTCCTGGCAAAAAGCAATCATCTGGCGGATGCCGCCCACCGCCAGGCGCGCCTTGATCGATCCGGGCTTGTAATAAAGCCCGCAATGCAGGACGCCGCTGTTGTTGCCGCTCTGGTGGCGGCACACGCCGTCCTCCTTTTCAAGAACCGTCACCCGCGCGTCAGGAAAGCGTTGCTGCCAGCGATATGCCGTGCCGAGCCCGATGAGGCCGCCGCCGATGATTACGATTCCGGTTTGCGCCATGCCAAGGTTAATATTAAGTATCCTATGGACCTTGTTCGCGACGCTTCGGGTTGGATGTTGATATTGAGCTGGCTGCTGTTCAGCGGGCTGCTCGCCTGGAACCACGCCAGGGTACGCGCCGAGAGGCGCAAGCGCGGCATTGCCGAGGAACGGACAGCCATCCGCAACCCCCGCTCCATGCACGGATTGGTTCTGGAGGGTTTGGCGTTCGCTGTCGCGCTCCTGTTCACGCGTCCTCTCCACGAAAGCGCTCCCTGGCAGCAGGCCGGCTCCATCCTGTTCGGGATCACGGCAGTTGTCGTGCTCTTCCTCGCCCTGCGGCATCTCGACCTCGAGTGGCGCATCAAGGCTGTGGTGACCGAAGACCACCGCCTGGTGACCACCGGTCCATACTCAGTGATCCGCCATCCGGTCTTCTCCTCACTGTTCTGCCTGCTGCTGGCGACGGTCCTTCTGCTCGATCCGCCGTGGGCGGCGGCAGCATCGCTCGCCATCTGCATCTACGGAACAGAGATCCGCATTCGCGCCGAAGATAGTCTGCTGCGCCGGCGGTTCGGAGCCCGATTTGAGAGTTACCGGTCGCGAGTGGCAGCCTATGTTCCCTACGTGCGATAGCCGTGCTTATCCCGCGGGAAGGCGAGCGGTGATAGCCTGCCGGATGCCTGCCAGCGGCGCGTGATTGTCCAGAGTCAGGCTGCCTGGCGACGAGATGACTCCCAGGCGCCTCCACAGATTCGCCAGGTCCACCGGAACAGGAGTGTCTTTACGCTCTTCGTAGAG
>JADLBG010000571.1 GCA_020847895.1 Bryobacterales bacterium | reverse complement strand
GCCTCGCCCGCGTCACCGGATGCCCGCCCGGGGGAAAGCAACATCCGCCTCACCCTCGGTTCCACCACTGGAGAAACCACCACCGGCGCTCCATGCTTCTCCGGCGAATACAGCTTCGAAAAGCTCGCTCCTGGCAAGTATGAGATCCTCGCTGTCCCCGCCACGATTCCAACGGTTGCCGCCTGGACTGAACTCCAGATCGACCGCGACGCGACGCTGGGACGTTGTCGTCAAGCCGGCCGCATCCCTCGCCTTCACCGGCCTCCGCGTCTACTCCCCGCGATTCGCAAGCTTCAACCTCAGCGCCGAAGCCTGGGCAGTCGACCTCCCCCAATCCGCCATCGCCAATATTTCCATGGAACTCACCGACAAGCCTGCCACCGTCACCGGCACAGTGACTCGCGCCGGCCAACCCGTGCCCGCCGCGCCCGTCTACCTATGGCCTTTGAAGGAACACCTCCGCCGTTGCCTGCATGGCCTCCAGTCCCTCCTCACGGATACCGAAGGCAGGTTCAAATTCCTCGGCCTCCCCGCGGGAGACTACCTCATTCTCAGTTCCTTCGATCTCGACGAAATCAACCAGACCACGCTCGAAGACGCGCGCGCCCGATCCGTCACCCTATCCGAAGGAGCCGCCGAAACCCTCGCCCTCCATCTCTACACCGCCCCCTAACAGATATGCGCCCCGATCGCTTCCGTGTACACCGCGTACAATGACTGGCTGCCGCACATGAACAGCCGGTTCCGTTTCCTCCCGCCGAAACACACGTTCGCGCAGATCTCCGGCAGCAGGATCTGCCCGATGCGCGTCCCGTCCGGCGCGAAGATATGCACCCCGTCATATCCATCGCCAACCCACCCCGCGCTCGACCAGATGTTGCCGTCCGTGTCGCAGCGGATGCCGTCGCTCAACCCCGCGCCCTTTCCCGGCCAGTCCATGTTCGCGAACGGCTTCCCGTTCCTCACCTTGCCATCCACCACGTCATACACCTTGATGATCCGAGGAGCCTGCGGATAGTGCGTCGCCCCCGTATCGGCAATGTACACCTTCTTGTAATCCGGCGAGAAACACAGCCCGTTCGGCTTGTACAACTCATCCGTCAGCTTCTCGATCTTGCCGTCCTTATCGATCCGGTAGACGGCCTCCTTCAACTCCAATTCGCCCTTGTTGCCCTCGTAAGCCATCAGGGAGCCATACCCCGGATCGGTGAACCACACGCTTCCGTCCGGATGCGCCACTCCATCGTTGGGCGCATTCAGCCGCTTCCCGCTAAACTTGTCTGCGAGCACCGTCACCTTCCCGCTGTGCTCGTAGCGCGTCACCCGCCGCGTCGCATGTTCGAACGATATCTGCCTCCCCTCCCAATCGAACGTGTTCCCGTTGCTCTGCCCCGCCGGATTGCGGAACGTGCTCACGTGCCCGTCCTCTTCGAGCCAGCGCATCTGCCGGTCATTTGGAATGTCGCTGAATACCAGGTAGCGCCCTTCCCCGTTCCAGGCCGGCCCCTCGGCCCACAACAGCCCCGTGTACAGCCGCTGAATCGGCGTATTCCCGATCTTGTACTTGGCAAACCGCGGATCGAGCACAAGGATGTCCGGGTCCGGATATCGTATCGGGTTCTTCCCCGACCAGTCCCGTTTCGTCTGTGCGGCTGCCGTGCCGGCAGCGCCCGCGGCGGCTGCTAGAAACTTCCTTCGGTTCATGCCCATGATGTCTTGTCATAATAACGCGAGTGAAGACCTGGAAAATCACGCTCGAATATGACGGCACGAAATACAGCGGCTGGCAGGAACAGAAGAACGCCCGCACCATCATGGGGCAACTCCGCAAGGCTGCCGAAGAGTTCCTCGGCATGGACGTCGATCTTCAGGGAGCGGGCCGCACCGATGCCGGCGTCCACGCCCTCGGACAGGTCGTCCACCTCCGCGCCAACACTCGGGAGCGCATCCCGCCTTCCCGCCTCCTCCGCGAGTTGAATGACCGTCTTCCCGCGGACATCGCCGTCCTCGAAGTCGAAGAGAAGCCCAATCGCTTTCATGCCCGCCACGACGCCCTCGCCCGCGGCTACGTCTACCAGATCTCCACCCGCAAAAATGCCTTCTCCAAGCGCCACGTCTGGTGGATCAAGGAAACCCTCGATGTCGATCTCATGCGCCAGGCCGCCTCGCGCCTTGCCGGACGTCACGATTTCCTCTGCTTCCGCGCGCAGGATCCTTCAAAACCGGATGAGTCCACCATCGTCGTCGTCGATTCCGCCGAATTCGAACAGCACGGCGACCTCCTCATTTTCCGCATCGAGGCCTCCCACTTCCTCTGGCGCATGGTCCGCCGCATCGTCGGCGTCCTCGTCAAACTCGTCAAAGGCGACATCCGCATGGAAGATTTTGAAAGCCTCCTCGATGCCCGGCGCCACCCTCGCCTCAAAGTCTCCGAATGGACCGCGCCCTCCGCCGGCCTCTTCCTCGAGCGTGTCCGCTACCGCGGCGAATCCGCTTGACGGTAACATGGCATTCTATGACCCGCCGCACAGCCGTCTCCGTCCTCTCGCTCTCCGGCGCCCCCCTCGCCGCCGCAACGCCGCCATCCCTCTGCTTCGAGTCCGCAAAGTCCCTCGCCGCCTTGCTGCGCAAAAAGAAACTCTCGGCTCGCGAACTCCTGGACGCGCACCTCAAACAGATCGAGCGGGTGAATCCGAAAGTCAATGCCATTGTCACCCTCGTCGCCGATCAGGCTCGGGCGAAAGCCAAACAGTGCGATGAAGCGGCCGCGCGCGGGCAATTCTTCGGCCCCCTCCACGGCCTGCCCGTCGCGCACAAAGATCTCGAGGACACCAAGGGCATCCGTACCACCTACGGCTCGCCCATCTTCAAAGATCACGTGCCCGAAGCCGACACCCTCATGATCCATCGCATTCGCGAAGCCGGAGCCGTCACCCTCGGCAAAACCAACACGCCGGAATTCGGAGCCGGATCGCAAACCTTCAACACCGTCTTCGGTGTCACTCGCAATCCGCATGACCTCTCCAAAACATGCGGCGGCTCGAGCGGCGGAGCCGCCGTCGCCCTCGCCTGCGGCATGATCCCCATCGCCGATGGCAGCGACATGGGCGGATCTCTCCGTAATCCCGCCGCCTTTTGCAATGTCGTCGGATTCCGCACATCGCCGGGACGCGTGCCCAAAGTCCCCTCCATCGCCGCCTGGAGCACTCTCAGCGTCGTCGGCCCCATGGCCCGCAACGTCGCCGATTGCGCCCTCCTGCTGAGCGCCATGGCCGGCCCCGACGAACGCTCCCCGCTTTCCATTCACGAAGACGGAGCCCGCTTCGCCAAGCCCCTCGGGCGCGATTTCAAAGGCGTGCGCGTCGCCTGGTTCAAGGACCTCGGCGGAATCCCCTTCCACCGTAAAATCCTCCAGGTGGCGAACGCGCGGCGCAAAGTCTTCGAATCCCTCGGCTGCATCGTCGAGCAGGCCGAACCCGGCTTCGAAGGAGCCGACGAAGCCTTCCGCGTCTTCCGCGCCCTCGCGTTTCATCAGCAGCATGCCGTCAAGGTTGCGCGGCACCGCTCGCAAATCAAGGCGACAGTCCTCGAAGAAGTCGACCTCGGAGCCCGCCTCACCGGAGCCGAAATCGCCAAAGCCGGCACACTCCGCTCCGCCTATTACCAACGCGCCGGCGAATTCTTCCGCAAGTACGAATTCTTCATTCTGCCCGTGACGCAGGTGCCCCCGTTCGACGTGAATCAACCTTACGTATCGGAGATCGAAGGCCGTAGCCTCGGCAATTACATCGATTGGATGCGCTCCTGCTACTACATCTCCGCGCTCAACAATCCCGCCATCTCCGTTCCCGCCGGATTCACCCCCGAAGGTCTCCCGGTTGGTCTCCAAATCGTGGGCCGTCACCAGGACGATTGGGGAGTGCTCCAGATCGCGCACGCCTTCGAAGAGGCCGCGCGCGTTCAGCGGATTCCCGCCGTGGCTCTGTAGCCAAAGGGCCGCGGCAAGCCCGGCTTCAATCAGAAAGTCCGGGTCCCGTTCACCTTCGTCGGCACGTGGTACACGCTCGTCCGCGCCGTGATATACAGCCCCCGGAATCCATTCCCCCAATTCAAGTTCGCCGGAGCCTCGGGCGTATTCACAATCCCCAGCATCTCCCCGCTCGCATCAAACACCGCGACACCCTTCTCCCCGTCCGCTACCCAAACATTTCCCGCCTCGTCCGTTTTCAAACCGTCGCCTTGCGCCTTCGCGAAATCCCGCCCCTTCTCGAGCGCCCCGTCCGCCTTGATCCCATACACCCGGACCACCTTTTGTTTGTAGTCCGCCACGTACAGCTTCTGCTGATTCGGAGCCAGCGCCACCCCGTTCGGCCCCTCGCCATCCTCGCTCACCACGCGCACCGTCCCCTTGTCCGGCGTTCCTCCCACTCCGCTCCGCTCCCGCGTCACCTGGTACACCCGCCCTTTGGGAAAGTCCGTGAAATACAGGCTCCCGTCGATCGCATACACCAGATCATTCGGCCCTTCCAATCCCTCACTCGCCAGAACCGTGATCGCCCCGTTCTTCTCCGTCCGCGTCACGCGCCCCTTCTCACAAGCGAGCAACCGCCCCTGATGATCAAACGTGAGTCCGTTCGAATGGTTGCTCTTCTCGCGGAAAACCGTCAGTTTCCCCCGCTCCCAGCGGAAAATGTGCTCCTGCCGCAGATCGCTGAACAGCAGAAAGCCCAGCCGGCTGAACACGGGACCTTCGACGAACCCGAACCCCGTCGCCACGCGCTCCACCTTCGCGTCGCGGTCTATGTAGTTCCAGAACTTCTCGCTCTTTGCTTCGATCATTTCTTAGCTCCCCATCCCGTGCGCATACCATGACTTCGCCGGAGCCTTGTACTTCACCACCAGTTCCGGGGTCTCCAACCGCTTTTCATGCTCGTACCGCGACTCCATCAACTCCGCCAGCGCCCCGCTCACCAGCAGCGTCCGCTCCACCGGATGCGACGGCTTCCCCGTCTGAATCATCTGCGTAATCCCATGCACCAGCATCGAGAAATTATTCGAATTCTCTGACGGCACGTAACACAACGTGCTCTCCACCTTCCCCCGCGCTTTGTATGCCACCAGGTATTCGTTCACCTTCGACCCCAAAGCCAGCACCGCCCCCTTGAACCCGTCGCGATACTCTACGATGCCCACTACTGCGTTCTTTGCATCCTCCGGCCGCCCCGGAGCCACCTTTTCCCCACGCGACAATGCCGCATCCAGTAGCTCCCGCTTCCATAAGCCCTCTGCCGCCGCCTTCCAAACCGCGTCCCCCGTCATCATCTGCACTGCCTTCACCCCGGTCTCCGCCCCTTTGCGCCGCTCCACAAACGCCTGCAGCGTATCGAGCAGATGAAAGATTCCGCCATCGGCCACCCATCCTCCACCTACGCACAGGGCCGATTCCATCGTCACTCCCAACGGCGGGTCCACCTCCGGACGCCGGAACGTCACCGAAACGCTCGACCCCGCCATGAACGGAAAATGCAGTTCCCGCGACCAGTCATACATCCGCTTCGCCTTCTTCCAGTCATAGGAGAGATGCTTGTCCGAAAACACCGGACAGGACCGCCCGCTCGCCTTGAACACCTTGACGATCTGCTCAAAGAACTCGTAGCGCGGATACAATTGCTGCTGCTTGTCATTGAACGGATAGTTCCCGTGCTCGCACACCATCACCACCCCGTCCACGGCCAGTTTTCCCGTGCCCAATGTCAGCGCGTCCTCAATCGAACCGGCCACCCGCACGCCATAAGCCTGCGCCAGCCGCCCTCCGATATCAGCCGGGTGGATCTGGTCTCTCCACAACGACGCCACTTCGAACGGCGGCGGATAGTATTTCTCGTCGATCCAATATCCCTCGAGAAACCGCGTGATGAAGTTGTCCGAATGCGACCGCACGTGATACGTGCTGCTCAGGCAGGCAATCTTCTTCCTCCCGCCCACCGCGCCCAGCGCCGGCACGGCAGCCATCGTTCCCAAAAATTCGCGTCTTCTCATTGCGCTCTCCTTTCGTTCTCCCGCATCACCCGCACCAGGTTCCCACCCATGATATTCCGGATGTCCTCATCCCCGTATCCCATCTCCATCAGTCCCTTCACCAGCACCGGATACTTCGAGACATCTTCCATTCCCACCGGAACCATGCCGCTCACCCCGTCGAAATCCGACCCCAATCCCACGTGCCCGGATCCCACCAGCTTCGCCACATAGTCGATGTGCCGCAGCAGTTCCTTCACCTGCACCGGAGGCATGTAATCGTAATACCGCCGCTGGATCCGCCGTATCTTCTCCCAGTCCGTCCCCGCCGCCTTGATCTCCTCATCCCGCTTCGGCCGGTTCCGGATATACACCTCGTACGCCGGCTTGTTCAAATACCCCGCGTGGAAATTGATGCAGATCACCCCGCCCTTCCGCGCCACCGCCCGGATCACATCGTCCGGCATGTTCCGCGGAATCGGAGCGATCGCCTTCACCGACGAATGCGACGCAATCACCGGTGACGTACTCGCATCCACCGCATCGAACACCGCCTTATCCGAGATGTGCGAAACATCCACCATCACCCCCATGCGATTCATCTCCCGCACCAGTTCCTTGCCGCGCGCCGACAGCCCGCCATGCACCGCCGTATCCGTCATTGAATCCGCAAACACGTTGTTCTTGAAGTGCGCCAGCGTCATGTACCGCACGCCCAGCCGTTCGAAATCCCTCAAAATCCGCGCGCTGTCCCCAATCAGGTGCCCGCCCTCCAGGCTCGCCAAGGCAGCTATCTTCCCCGCCTTGTGAATGCGCGTCACGTCATCGCTTGTGTGGGCGAACTCCATGTCCTTCCCGTTACGCCCCACCTCAATCCGCAGCGCATCCAGCACCTCGAGCGCCCGCGGCAAAAATTGCCGCGGCCCGAAATCCTGCGGCTGTGCGTAGATCCCGAACAGCACCGCCCCCATGTGCCCTTCCCTCATCCGCGGCAAATCGAGTTCGTAATACGCATGCCGGTCCGCCAGCCGGTAGCCTTCATCGAGAAAATACCGCGGCGTGTCGATGTGCGCGTCGAAGATCAGGATGTCCTTCATCAGCCGGTCCAGCCGCGCATCCTGCGCTCCACACAAACCGGCGAACACGGCAAACATCCATAGGCGGCACATGGTCCGGAGTATACTAGATGCTCCTTCCCCTATGGAACTCTCCGCCTTCGCCGCTCGCCGCGCCGCCTTCCGGAAACTCCACGAAAGCGGCTGTTTCGTCATGCCGAATCCCTGGAACACCGGTACTGCCCGCTATCTGCAACACCTCGGCTTCCCCGCCCTCGCCACCACCAGCGCCGGCTTCGCCTTCTCCCTCGGCCTGCCGGACGCCGAATGGGCCGTGCCGCGCGACACTGTGCTCGCGCACATCTCTGAACTCGTCAATGCCACGCCGCTACCCGTCAACGCCGACTTCGAATCCGGCTACGCCCACCATCCCGAAGACGTCGCGCACAACGTTCGCCTCTGCGTGGACACCGGAGTCGCCGGCCTCTCCATCGAAGACGCCACGGGTGACCCCGCACATCCCCTCTACGATCTCCCCCTCGCCGCCGGACGCATCCGCGCTGCCCGCGCCGCCATCGACGCCTCCGGAGCGCCTGTCCTCCTCACCGCCCGCGCCGAATGTTTCCTCGTCGGACACGATAACCCGCTCGCTGAATCCATCCGCCGCCTCCAGGCCTACGCCGAAGCCGGAGCCGATGTTCTCTACGCCCCAGGCCCCCGCGCCGCCGGCGACATCCGCGCCATCGTCGCCGCCGTCCACCCCAGACCCGTCAATCTCCTCATGGGAGCCCATACCGGCCTCACCGTCTCCGATGCCGCCGCGCTCGGCGTTCGCCGCATCAGCGTCGGCTCTGCCCTCGCCCGCGCCGCCTTCACCGCCTTCCTCCACGCCGCCGCCACCATCGCCGAACAGGGAAGCTTCCAGGACTTCGACGGATTAGTCTCCCTAGCGGAACTCAATGGCTTCTTCCGGCGGCCTTCTCAATAAGACTCCGAACTCCCTCACCGGCCCTGCGCCTTCGGATAGGCCTCCTCCGCCAACTCCTTCAACCACGACGGATCCTGCCGGAACAGCTTCGCCGCCTGCATCGCATTCTGGTAAAAATACGCCGCCAGGTGCGGGCTCACCTCGAAAAGCGATTGCACCTGCCGCCGGATCGCCTGCTGGTTCTTCACCACCAACTCCCCTTCCCACGCCCTTCTTCCGCCCTTCAAATACGCGCGCAAGGTTCGCTGAAATAAGCGTTCCGCAATCACCACTGCGTCATTCTGTTCCACCCCCGTCGCCCGTAAGGTCTCCACGCTCGCCGCCAGCAGCGGCAGCGCCAGCCCCGTCGCGAAATTCACCCCCGCCAGATACAGAGACTTGCGCCCGTGATCCATCGGAATCAACTTCACGCCCGGCCCCACCAGTATCTTTGCCTGTGCGATCGCCTTCCTGTCTCCCTCGGCCACATACAGCCGCCCATCCGGTCCATCCACGGGCGTAATCGAGCCTGTCGCCGCCCCCGCCTCGCCCAAGTGCCGCAGCACCCCGCTGTCGCACGTCGAATCGCACATCAGCACCGTCTTCGCTTTCCAATCCAGTTCCGCTTCCGCCAGTTCCTGGATCGCGCCGCACATACAGTGCTCCGGAATGGAAATCAGGATCACGCTGCATGAGGCGAACGCCTTCAGGTCTTCCACCGGAAAGCCCGCTCCAAGAATATTCGATATCCGGCTCGCCAGCCGGTACGAAGACGATCGCACCGGACCCAGGCGCTCCTTCACAACGGGGACGCGCCTCAAGAACGAGTCTCTAACCCTTCCCGCTGCCAGCAACGCTATCGGCGCCGATCTCTTCATAAGCCTTCGGTGTACGCAGTCCCTTGATCCGGTCGCGGTACTGTGCCGCTTTCTCAAACTCGAAGTTACGTGCTGCTTCCTTCATCAGAGCTTCCAATTCGGCAATCGCCTTCGAACGCTGCTCGGAAGTCATCGCATCATACTCGGTTTCCGTCTCCAGCGGGACGGTGACATAATCAGCCTCGGCAATCGCCGCCAGGCTCATGTCGATTGGTTTCACAATGGATTGTGGCGTGATGTTGTTCCTCTCGTTGTATTCCTCTTGAATCCTCCGTCTGCGGTTCGTCTCCTCCATCGCCCGGCTCATACTGTCCGTCACCACATCCGCATAAAGCATCGCCCGCCCGTTGACGTTCCGCGCTGCTCTCCCGATCGTCTGGATCAATGACCCCGTGGATCGCAAAAAGCCTTCCTTGTCCGCATCGAGAATCGCCACCAGCGATACTTCCGGCAAATCCAACCCCTCCCGCAGCAGATTCACCCCTACCAGCGCGTCGAACTCTCCTTTCCGCAAATCCCGCAGAATCCGCACCCGGTCCAATGTGCTCACCTCTGAATGCAGGTACCGGCATTTTACACCGAGTTCAGAATAATATTCCGTCAAATCCTCCGCCATTCGCTTCGTCAGCGTCGTCACCAGAACGCGCTCGTTGCGCTCCACTCGCTTGCGAATCTCGTTCAATAAATCGTCCACCTGCCCACGGATGGGCCGGATCTCCACTTCCGGATCCACCAGCCCCGTCGGCCGGATCACCTGCTCCACCACCACCCCCGCCGATTTCGTCAACTCATAGGGCCCCGGAGTCGCTGACACATAAATCAACTGGTTCACCCGGTTCTCGAACTCCTCGAACGTCAGCGGCCGGTTGTCCAGCGCGCTCGGAAGCCGGAACCCGAACGACACCAGGTTCTCCTTCCGCGAACGGTCCCCGTGATACATCCCTCCCAGTTGTGGAATCGTCTGGTGGCTCTCGTCAATAAACACCAGAGAGTCGTGCGGCAGATAATCGAGCAGCGTCGGCGGAGCCTCTCCCGGCAGCCTCCCCGAAAAATGCCGTGAATAGTTCTCAATCCCGAGGCAATACCCGATCGTCCGCATCATTTCCAGATCGAACATCGTCCGCTGGTAGAGCCTTTGCGCCTCCACCAGCTTCCCCTGCTTCTCCAACTCCTTCTGCCACCATTCCAGCTCCATCTGGATACTCCGAATCGCCTCTTCCCGCGTCTCCGCGCTCATCACATAGTGCGTCTTCGGATAAATCGGCAGCCGCAGATACGTCTGCCGGATCGCCCCAGTCAGCGGATCCACCTGCGAAAGGCTCTCAATCTCGTCCCCCCACAGTTCGATGCGGTAAGCGTAGTCGTCATAGGTGGGAAACAGCTCAATCACATCTCCCCGCACACGAAACGTCCCGCGCCGGAAGTCTCCATCGTTGCGCTCGTACAGAATCTCCACCAGCCGCTGCGTGATCTGCTCCCGCTTCAGCCGCTGCCCCTTTTCAAGCATCAGCAGCATCCCGTAGTACGCCTCCGGCGAACCCAATCCGTAAATGCAGCTCACGCTCGCGATGATCACGCAATCCCGCCGCTCGAACAAAGACCGCGTCGCCGACAACCGTAACTTGTCCAATTCATCGTTGACCGTCGCTTCCTTCTCGATGTACACATCCGACGCCGGAATGTACGCCTCCGGCTGGTAGTAGTCGTAGTAGCTGACGAAATACTCCACCGCGTTGCCCGGAAAAAAACTCTTGAACTCCTGATAAAGCTGCGCCGCCAGCGTCTTATTATGCGCCAGGATGATCGCCGGACGCCCGGTCCGCTCAATCACCTTCGCCATCGTGAACGTCTTCCCCGACCCCGTCACGCCCAACAATACCTGATGCTGATCGCCGTCGTTGACGCCCCGCGTCAATTGCTCGATCGCCGTCTCCTGGTCTCCTCGCGGCCGGTAATTCACCGCCAGTTGGTAGCTCATTTCTTCCAGTGTAGGATACGCCTTTCCCTCCTGACGCCAACGAAACTGTTACCATGTCGGGCGGTGAATCTACGCAAAGCCCTCGTGCTCGCCGCCGGCAAGGGAACCCGCATGGGCAGCCTCACTCGGGAACTCCCCAAGCCCTTGCTCCCCTTGGGCGGCAAGCCCATCCTCCGCCATGTCCTCGACCGCCTCGCCTCGGCCGGAATACAGGAATTCGGCATCGTCATCGGTTACTACGGCGATCAGATCCGGGCCTGCCTCTCCGATTATCCCCTCCCCCTCACCTTTTATGTCCAGCACGAACTCACGGGAACTGCCAGCGCCGCCATCGCCGGACGCCCCTTCTGCGGCGCGGACCCCTTTCTCCTCACGTTCGGCGACATTCTGTGCACACCCGCCGACTACCGCGGCCTCATCCACCTCCTCCACCCTCCCGCCGAAGCCGTCGTCGGAGTGAAATTCGTCGACGACCCCGCCCCCGGAGCCGCTGTCTACGAAGAACATGGCCGCGTCACCCGTATCATCGAAAAACCGCCGCCCGGTACCTCCACCACCCACTGGAACAGCGCCGGCGTCTATGCCTTCACCCCCCGCATCTTCGACGAACTCCAACGCGTCCCCCTCTCTCCTCGCGGTGAATATGAAATCACCTCGGCCATTGCTCAACTCCTCGCCGCCAATCACACCGTCCGCATGTACGCCATCACCGGACGCTGGATGGACGTCGGCAGACCGGAAGATCTCCCCCACGCCGAATCGTTAATCGTCAGCGCCCCGCCAAACGAACCATGACCTCCCATGCCCCCCTGTAAGTTCTGCGAAATCGCATCCCGCCAGGCGCCCGCCGCTATCGTTTTTGAAGACTCCTCCACCCTCGCCTTCCTCGATCACCGCCCCCTCTTCCCCGGCCACATCCTCCTCATTCCCCATCTCCACATCGCCAATCTCGCCGAACTCCCCGACGAACTCTCTGACATCCTCTTCCGTAACGCTAGGCGCCTCGCCCTTGCCCTCGAAACCGCCCTCGGAGCCCAGGGAGCCTTCCTCGCCCTCAACAACAAGGTCAGCCAGAGCGTCCCCCACCTCCACATCCACATCGTTCCCCGCGCCAAAGGCGACGGCCTCCGCGGCTTCTTCTGGCCGCGCACCCGCTATCAGGACGATACTCACTTAGAGCGCACGCGGGAACTTCTTTGCCAGGCGGTCCGCAAGCTGCAGCCTCCTCCGTAAGTCGCTCACGCCTTGGCAATAACTGAAGATATCCCCTATTTACGTCCGAATCCGCTGCCAACCTATATCAAGCCTGGACTGTATTGACGCTTTCCACGCGCCAATGATAAATTTCTTTCCGTGCGATCTCAAATCTGTCTGGTTGCCTCTATATGGCTGCTGGGGGTTTCGATTGCCCCCGCCGCCGGCGAAACACCCGCCCCACTCTTCCCCGATAAGGATCTCGAAGCCGTAGTGCGCAGTTACGTCTTCGGCAAGCGGGACAACAAGGAACCTCTTACAGCCGATGACGTCAAGAGCCTCTCCACTATCTCCGGAAAGGCCAAGGGAATTCGCGACCTTACCGGCCTCGAGAAATGCCTCGCCCTCGCTTCCCTCGAACTCACTGATGGCGAGATCTCCGACCTTACTCCCCTTAAGGCCCTCACCAACCTTCAGTCCCTCACCCTTTCCCGCAACCGCATCCGCGACATCACCCCGCTTGCCGGCGTAACCCGCCTTCAGTACCTCGAATTATCGGGTAACGAAGTTACTGATCTGCGCCCCATCGAAAAACTTGCCGAACTCAACTCCCTCTACCTCTCCAACAACAAAATCCGCGACATTTCCCCGGTCAAGGACCTCACCCGCCTCTGGTCCCTCTATCTCGATGGAAATCAGGTCTCCGATCTCAAGCCGCTCGCCGGATTGAAAAACCTCGGCACTCTCGATCTCAAGAAGGACCACGTCAAGGATCTTTCCCCGCTCGCCTCCCTCACCTCGCTCCACTACCTCTTCCTCGACGGCACCCCCGTCTCCGACCTCAGCACCCTGGTCAACATGGCGAAAAAAGATTCCCAAGGCGAAAAACGCTTCGCCCCCTTCTGGACTGTCTCCCTCGCCGCAACCCCGGCCGCCAAATCCGCCCAGGTCGCGGAGCTGAAGAAATACTCACACTCCGTTCTCCTCGCGGCTCAATAAACCTCTCGCTCGTGCAATCGGCGCCTCAGCGCCGCGCAAACAACTCGTTCATCACCAGCCACGCCGCGGACTTCTTCGATTCCGCAATCGCGAACAGTTGATTCCGGTTGGCAATGAACAGCGTCCCATTGGCCGCCACGGGCGTGCAGTACACCGAACTTCCCATGTTCATTTCCGCAATCAGTTTCTTCTCCTTCGACGCCTCGAGAACCGCCACATCCCCATCCTCATCGCCCAGGTACACCTTCCCGTCGATCACCATTGGCGATCCCCAGATCGCCGCCAGCATGTCATGTGTCCAGTAAGGCTTCCCCGTCTTCGCATCCAGACAATGCAGGAATCCCGAGAAATCCGCATAGAACAGCAGCCCGTTATAGATAGCTCCCGTCGAGATCGAGCGGCGGATCTTGTCGTAATGCCACAACCGCCCGCTTTCCGTAATATCACCCCGCTTGGTACCGTCAATCGCGTACAAATGCCCCACCCCTTCCCCATGTTCCGGGTCCTGTCCGTTGGCCATGTACACCACGTTGTCAGCGATCACCGGCGTCGATATCGTCTCGTTCCGGTTCTTCGGCCACACCGAATCCTTGGGGTTCGTATCGAACTCCCAAAGCTTCTTCCCCGTCAACGCCTCATAGCCGCGAACCCAGCCATCCCCCTGCGCCGATACCACCTGCACTACATCGCCGATCTTGCCTACAGAGGGCGAAGACCACTGCCCGTGCAGGATGCGCTCGCCCACCGAGTTGTCCTCCCAAACCAGCTTCCCCGTCTTCTTGTTCAACGCGATGATCGAAGGCGCGCGCGGCGAGGGAATGTGCACGTGGCTCTCGTCCTGCCCGTTCGACGTACTCACATAAATCAAGTCCCCGTAAGACACCGGAGACGAGTTCGACATGTTGTGCGGCTGCGAACCAACCTCCTCCATCATGTCGAACTTCCAGATGATGTCCGCGTCCGTCTCCCCTTTGTTCTTCTCCTCCACGTACGGCCCGTTGTTCTTCCCGTCCCGGAACCCGTGCGTGTCCAGGCACATCACCTCGCAGCGGTTGGTCACGTAATAGAGAACGTCGCCTTCCACCAGTGGAGCCGAGCACACACCCTGGAACGGCCAGTCATTCACGCGCCCCGCCGCCAGCTTTTCGTTCGCTTGCTGCCACAGAAATTCCCCGTCCGACTCGCGGAAGCACATCAGCACACCCCGGTCGCCGCCCTCTTTCGGGTTGCGCATCGCTTCGTTGTTCGTCCCAACGTAGATCTGCCCCCCCGCCGCCACCGGATTCCCGTAAGTCTGCGAGCCGAGCGACGAAACCCACTTCACGTTCTCTTTCTTGGCCGTGTCCCACTTCGTCGGAATCCCCTTCGCCTTCGATACCATGTTGCGGTCCGGCGTGCCGCCCCACATCGGCCAGTCCCCCGTGCCGGGGTCGGAAGCCATCACGTAGGCGAAGTGCGGCCCCATCCAGAGCGCTGCCGCCATCGCCGCGGCCGTCGCCCGCAAAACAAACCGCGCGGATCTGTCCCTTCCCGCTCGTTGAACTGAATTTCGTTTCCTCATTGCTTTTCCATCACCTTTGCCGTCGTAATGGTCTTCCCTTGTGCCGCCCTCTTCCCGTTCGCAGCCGCCTTGAAATTGTCGAAAAACACCTCATACGGCGCGTCCGCATACAGACCCGGAGCGCCTTCCTCGTTCCCCTGCCCCGCTGGGTCAATCCGCTCAATCGTCCACTTTTCGGGCTCCGCGCCGGTCTTGGGCCACACCTTCCCCCTCGCCCTTACACTCCCATCCGGCAGATTCTCCACCTCCAGCTTCATGTGATACCAGGTGTCCTTTGTCCACGCGAAATCCTTCATCACCGTCCGCTTCGTCTCCGGCTGCCAGCTCTGCAATTCCACCCGCTGGTGGTTCCCGAACAGAGCCAGTTCATACCGCTGGGCAACCACTCCGGCGTCCCCCATCTGGCGCCGCTTCTCCGTCGCCAGAACATCCGCTTCCACCGTATAGTTGCGGAAATTGCCTGGACCCAGGAAAATTCGCGCCCGCTTGGTGAACGGATTGTCCGCCAGCTTCACCAGCACCTTGTTCCCTTCCACTTCCCTCACCTGGT
Organism: Bryobacterales bacterium; assembly: GCA_020847895.1. Classification (GTDB taxonomy): domain Bacteria; phylum Acidobacteriota; class Terriglobia; order Bryobacterales; family Bryobacteraceae; genus CADEFT01. The sequence goes on along the minus strand of JADLBG010000571.1, from coordinate 1,840 downwards.
ATTTGCCCGTCGCGTTCACCCAGTGCTTCGGCGGAGCCCCCGGCGCAAGATTGTCAAAATTCTCTGACCACGGCAGCGGAGGAACCACCCGAACCCGTGCCGTTCCGCTAATCCCGCCCACTGTCGCTTTCACATTTCCCGCCTGCGCCTCCGCCGCCGTGGCGGAGAACGAGCCGTCCTCCACTTTGCCCTTCAAACCCTCCAGACTCCACTCCGCCTTCGTCTCCTGAATGAACCGCCCCTTGGCGTCAAATGTGCTCACCTTGAACTTCGCCGTCTCTCCGCGACGCAAAATTACCTCCGCCGGAACCACTTGCACGTGCGTCGCCGGAACATCTGCCGTCAAATGCGGCTGAAGCTCCGGCTTGTACGGCGGTGGAGCGATCCCCGCGCCCTTCCCGCCAAGTGCATAGATGTTCTGCGTCGAAACGAAATAAACCCTGCCCCGCGCCACGGCCGCCGAAGCGATCACCTGCTCCTCACCCGCAGCCTTCCCTAATTCCACTTCGCTCAGGATCTCGCAATGGTCCGCGTGCGGCTTCAAAATGAAAAACTTCCCGCCTTCCGTCCCCACATAAATCTTCCCATCCGCAATCACCGGAGAGGCCTTCTGGATCGTGCCCAGGTTCTGCTTCCACAACTCCTTCCCCGTGTGGAAATCAAAAGCATACAGGTTCGCCCCGTTGTCGATCTGAAACACGCGGTCCCCGTCCATCACCGGCGTCGAATAGCCGCCTTGAAATCCCGGTGCCTTCCACTTCACGTCCTGCGGCCCAAGCTTCCCGTGCCCGGCGGCATTAATGCTCGCCAGCAGCCCCATCGCGCTCGTATCGAGATTCTCTTCGCTGTGGCTCACGATCGCCTGGTTATTGTAAACCAGCACACCCGTATTGATTCCCCGCTTGCTCATCGTGAAGGACCACACCGGCTCGCCCGTCATTACCTTGATCGCATGAACGGCCCCGTCTCCCCCGCCCGCCACGAACAGCTTCACTCCGTTCACTTCGGTGATCACCGCGGGAGAATACGTCGTATCAAACGGCCGCCCCCCCGGCGTGCTGATCCACACGAACTGCCCGTTCCGCTTGTCGAACGCAAAGTAGCGGTGCGCCGGTCGCGCCATCTCTCCCCACCCTGTCGATACTCCCCCCACAATCACCATGTTCCCGTATACCACCGGCGATACGGTCCGCCCCCCGTGCGTCGTCAACAGTCCCTGCTCCTCCGCCATGCTGTGCTCCCACAGCAGTTTGCCCTGGCGGTTCAGTCCTACCAGCAAACCCCCGACGCCAAATGCGTACACATTCCCCGTCTCCTGGTCCACCACCGGCGACGCCCACGAAACCCGGTGCGTCGGCACGTCGCTCAGATACACCTTCATGTGGTATTCCCAGATCACTTGCCCGTTATCCGCGTTCAGGCACATCAGCCGCTCTTGTAATGTGGGCCCGCTTCCCACTCCGTTCATCACGTACATCCGGTCGCCGTGAATCACCGGAGCCGACCGCCCCCCGTACGGAGCCTTCCACGCCAGGTTATCCCCAGCCACTGACCACTTCGAAGGTAGATTCTTGTCCGGTGAACTGCCGTCGCGATTCGGACCACGGTAATCGGTCCAGTCGCCCGCCGGCAGCAAACCGAGGGAACACGGAAGCAGAAAAAGCGATAGCAATCGGGTCGTCATCGGCATACTCTTCATCCTCTTGGCTCTTACCACCTGACCTATGCACAGAATGTGAGGTTGCGCTGAGCGGTTGAGCGGACCGACCACCTGGAGACCCTGGAAAATCTGCGTTAAAACAGAAGAACCGCGAAGTGTGTGCTTCGCCAATTCCATTTT
>JADLBG010000570.1 GCA_020847895.1 Bryobacterales bacterium | reverse complement strand
TGCGAGGCGTGGGGCCGTCCGGAATGGTGGTGTCGCCGGACGGAGCCAGGCTGTATGTGGCCGACAGCGGCATCAACGCCATCGGCGTTCTCGATGCCCGCACGCTCCAGGTGCTGGGCCACATCCCCACCGCCTGGTACCCATACCGCGTGGCCATCTCGCCGGACGGCCGTCATCTGGCCTGCATCTCTTTCAAAGGCTTCGGCAATGGCCCGAACGCCGGGAGTGAGATTCCGAAGAGCGCCTTTCTGGGAATGCGCGGCGTGATTAGCATCATGGACAATCCATCCGATGGCGAACTGCCGAAGATGACCGGGCGCGTCCTCGAAAACAACGGGATGATGGATCGCGAGGCCGATCGGGCAGCCATGTCATCTCCGGTGATCCCCGGCATTCCCGGACGCGCGTCCCGGGAGATCAAGTACGTCGTCTTCATCACGAAAGAGAATCACACCTACGACACGATCTTCGACCGTATTCCCGGCGCCCGGCATGACCCCTCGCTGTTGCGCTGGGGTTTGCATCAAACCATCAAGGGAGACGGCCAACCCGCTCTCGAGGATACGGCCGTGATGGTGAATCACAACGGCCTGGCGCGCGCGTTCACCGTGAGCGACAACTTCTACATGGAGCCGGAGGCTTCCGGCGTGGGGCATCGTTGGCTGGTGGGTGTGCAGCCGAACAACCTCATGCAGATGACGTATTCGCTCGGATGGGCGTTCAAGAAGGACAGCACCGCTCCGGGACGCCGCTACTCCATGGGCTCGAATGGCTCCCTCATTCCCGAGGATTACCCCGAAGCCGGATCCATGTGGGAACACCTCGGCCGCAATCGAATTCATTTCCGCAACTACGGCGAGGGATTCGAGTTTCCCGGAGTGGTGGAGGGCGAAGACGAACATCCCACCGGCGCTCGCGAAGTGGTCAACATCCCCATGCCGAAGGTCCTGTTTGACAACACCGCTTTCGGGTATCCGATCTTCAACATGAATATTCCCGACCAGTACCGGGCCCATTGGTTCATGCGGGATGTCGAGGAGCGGTTCCTGCGCAGCCGGAAGAAGTTCCCTTCCTTCATCAATATCGCCATCTGCAATGACCATGGCGCGGCCCCCAAGCCGGAGAAGGGTTACCCATACCTGGCCTCCTGGATGGCGGACAATGATCTCGCTCTGGGACGCATCGTCGAATTTCTCTCCCACACGCCCTATTGGAAGAACATGGCGATCTTCGTCACCCAGGACGACGCCGGCGGAGAACCGGACCACGTGGATGCGCAGAGGAGTGTCCTGCTGGTGATCAGCCCCTGGGCGAAGAGAGGCTATGTGTCGCACCGGCACACCACCATCCTCAGCATGCATCGCACGCTCTACGAGATCTTCGGCTTGCCGCCGTTGAACATGTTTGATGCGCTGGCCAACGACTTTTCGGACTGCTTCACTGCCGAACCCGACTTCCGGCCGTACAAAGCCGTTCCCGTGGACCGGCGGATCTTCGATCCGGAGAAAGCCAAGGACCCCAAGGATCCGGACTACGGACAGGCCCGAAAGCTGCCTTCCATCGTTATGGATGACGACGAGGAAATGGAGAACATCCTGCGGAGAGGGGCGAAAGAGGTTTCGCCTCGCCGCCGCTGAACGAAGAACGGACTCCCGATCCGGCTGTAGCGCTATCATAGGCACACGCTGGATGGAACCCGTCGACTCCCGGTCCGCGCCGGATGCCAAGATCGCGCTGTTTCGCTCGCTCTTCCGGGGGCGCGACGACGTCTATCCGCGCCGCTTCGAAAGCCGGCGAACAGGGAAGTCCGGATATGCTCCCGCCTGTGGGAATGAATGGATCCCCGGCGTCTGCGGGAAACCGCGAATCAAGTGCGCCGATTGCCCGCACCGCCGTTTCCTGGCCGTGACGGATGACGTAATCCGGGGGCATCTTACGGGCCGGGATAGCATCGGACAACCTTTCGTCGCCGGCGTCTACCCGATGCTCCAGGACGAGACGTGCTTCTTTCTCGCCGCCGATTTCGACAAGGAGGGCTGGCGCGAAGACGCGGCCGCATTTGTAGCAACCTGCCGCCGCATGGATCTGCCGTGCGCTCTCGAACGCTCACGCTCGGGATGCGGCGCGCACGTGTGGCTCTTTTTTGCAGAGGCCGTTCCGGCCGTGCTGGCCCGCAAACTCGGCTCGCTGATTCTCACGCAAACGATGGAGCGCCGCCCCGGCATCGGCTTGGATTCCTACGACCGCTTCTTTCCCAACCAGGACACGCTGCCCCAGGGCGGATTCGGCAATCTGATCGCGCTGCCCCTGCAGAAGCAGGCGCGTGAGCGGGGCAACAGCCTGTTCCTCGATGACGATTTCAGCCCGCACGCCGATCAATGGGCGTTTCTTTCCTCGGCCGGGAAGATCGGCCGTGCGCAAGTCGAGGCACTCGTACGCAGCGCCGAACGCTCGGGGAATGTGGTCGGCGTCCGGTTTCACCTCCTCGAGGATGAGGAACCTGAGCCCTGGGCGGAGACGCCGTCGCGCCGCCGGAAAGAGCCCCCGATTGCGGGCGAGCTGCCGCTCAGCCTGGAACTCGTGCTCGGGAACGAGATCTATATTGCCGGAGAAGATCTCCCCCCAGCCCTTCGAAATCGCCTGCTTCGCATCGCCGCCTTTCAGAATCCGGAGTTCTACAAGGCTCAAGCGATGCGGCTGTCCACTCACGGGAAACCGCGGGTAATCTCCCGCGCCGAAGAACACTCGCATCACATCGGCCTTCCGCGAGGCTGCCTGGACGATGTGCGACAGTTGTTCGCCGGACTCGGGGTCAAATCGGCAGTGCGGGATGAGCGCAACCCTGGCCGGCGAATCGAACTCGCGTTTTCGGGAGAATTGCGCCCGGAGCAGCAGGCGGCGGCAGAGGCGATGCTGGCCCACGACACCGGAGTATTGGCCGCGACGACCGCCTTCGGAAAAACCGTGATTGCGGCGTGGCTGATCGCGCGGCGCGGCGTGAATACGCTGGTGCTCGTTCACCGGCGGCAACTGCTCGAGCAGTGGGTCGAGCGATTGTCCGCATTTCTGAACGTTCCGGCCTCGGCTGTTGGGCGAATCGGCGGCGGGCGCCGCACGCCGCGCGGAACGGTTGACGTCGCGCTCATCCAAAGCCTCGTCCGGAAGGGTGTCGTAGATGATTGCGTTGGGGATTATGGACACCTGATCGTGGACGAATGCCACCATCTGTCGGCGCAGAGCTTCGAACAGGTTGCCCGTCGCGCCAAAGCGAGGTTTGTCACGGGCCTGTCGGCGACGGTCGCGCGCAAGGATGGGCATCAGCCCATCATCTTTATGCAATGCGGTCCGGTGCGTTACCGGGTCAACGCGAAAGCGCAGGCGGCATTGAGACCGTTCGAGCACACGGTGATCGTCCACCCCACGGGTTCTCATTCGAAGCGCGAACCGGATCCCGGCCGGCGAAACGAGTTTCTTTCCCTATATAAGGAATTGGCGGAGGACGAGGGGCGCAACCGCCTGATTTGCGATGATGTGATCCGGGCTGTGCGCGAGGCCCGTTCGCCCCTCGTGCTGACTGAGCGCAATCGGCATGTGGATGCGCTCGCCGCGCAACTTTCCGGCAGTGTCCGCCACCTGGTGGTGCTGCGAGGCGGCATGGGGCGGAAAGAGACCGAGGCCGTTGCAGAGCGGTTGGCGCGGATCCCGCCCGATGAGGAGCGCGTCCTGCTGGCCACCGGCAAATACATCGGTGAGGGATTCGACGATCCTCGTCTCGACACACTGTTCGTGACCCTCCCAGTATCGTGGCGCGGGACTGTGGCGCAATACGTCGGCAGGCTCCACCGGCTCCACGAAGCAAAGCGCGAGGTGCGGGTGTACGATTACGCGGATCTCGACGTTCCTATGCTGGCGCGGATGTTCGACCGGCGCTGCCGCGGCTATGAGGCTGTGGGGTACGCAATCGTCCTGCCTGCAAGCGCGATTTCAGGATGGCCCGCTGATGTTCCACTGCCTGTCGATCCAGCGTGGAAGCGCGACTATGCCGCGAGCGCGCGCAGGCTTGTCCGGGACGGCGTCGAATCATCGCTCGCGACGTTGTTTGCCGCCGCGGCGTGTCCGCTCCCTCCGGACGCGGAGGGCGTGGATCGCGCACGCAGCGCAACCGAGGCCTTTCTGTACCGGCGGCTTCAAACGCTGGCGCTAACCGCCGGGCGTTTTCGATTGAACGCGCAACTGCCGGTCCCGTTTGATGGATCGAGCGGCATGGAGGTGGATCTTCTGTGCGATGAACTGTGCGTGGCCATCGAAGTCGATGGTCCTCAGCACCTCGGAGATCCGGTTGCGTACCGCCGCGACCGGCGCAAGGATCAACTGCTGCAGGAGAACGGCTATCTTGTTCTGCGCTTCCTCGCCGGCGACGTCGCGAAGGATCTGAACGCGGTGCTGGATGCGATCCTGCGTGTTTTCACAAATCGCCGGCAGGGCGCTAACTCGAATCCAAAAGGGACGCTTTGACACCGCCGCTGATCGCGACCGGTCGCACCGGTACGTCAACGTGATCCACGGTCACGATTGCCGGCCACGTCCCCCCGATGGCAGTCCTCCGTCGTGGGATGCGGCATTGCCTTGGAGAACGGGATCTGATCCGACCTGCGCGTTCAGCCGGACCCCTCAAGGGCTCCCGTGGGGCTGCTTGGATCAGGCAATCCGGTGGCGGCGACCATGCGCGCGATGGACTGGAGATCCGCGGGCGGGATCGGCAAGAAGGTTCACCTCGCAGTGGTTTGGGACTACCTACGACGATCTCCGCTTGGCGGTCGAGCCGTCGTCTGATGGATCTGATCGGCGCGGCGTGTTGCCGTGCTCGTCAACTATATACGCTGCCCGAGTTCGGATTTGTTCCGCCCGAGTCTGAGGAATAGGCGACGATCCGTTAACCACGACTTGGTTTCTGTGCGGAGACAGAGACAAACGGCTTCCGGCAAACGTTGCCTGGACGTACGGCTGGCGGACGATGTGGAATCTGCCGGAAACGGAGAGATGCGGCAGTGCCGAAATTACGGCCAGTTGCGCAGTTGCAGAGGGAGATCTCGGTTTGAATGGGCGGGGGAGAGCGCTGAAAAGAATTGGCTCCCCGAGAGGAACCCTGTTTCGAACAGGCGTTTGGAGAACCAGACGCGCGCCGGTTTCTCCGCCTTGTTAACCACTTGGGGAGTTTTCGAAAGCGCGAACCTCCACTTGATATTCGACTTTCAAAGAGCCCGACGGACCGCACAATCATACATCGGCTCTAGTGCTTCGTCTACTCGAAACCAGCGAAGAGTGTAGAGGCTCGATGGAAAGGAACTGATTGTCGCGAACACACTTGCGCGACGGTCGACGCTGCGAGACTTACCATCTGGCGTACTCTTGCGGTGAAGAGGGCTTCCGAGTCTTCAAGCGAGTGGAGAAGGAACCAGACTCTATTCGCTATATCCGGCGCGATACCGGCGCGCTCCCCAGCATAGGTGAAGTCTATTGCGGTGCGGCGACTGGAATCTGGCTCCAACTCCATCCTGTCTTTCAGGATCTTGCGGATCGACCACTTCCTCCCGGCGAACCTCACCAGGCTCCCCTGCCTGACCTTCAGCAGGTTTGAGACGGGAATTGTCCCCAGGCATTTCGACATGTGGAACAATTCAATTGTTTGGGCGCCTTGGGGAAAATTCCCGTAGACCATCTTCAGGTCAACGAGAGAGTGTAGGAGTTCATCGGCGCCGTACTGATTCTTGAATCCGTGTCGTTGAAGACAACCTGCGGCCTCCAAACTCGCCAAGATCGCCTCAGTCTTCTGTCTGTCCAGGTAGGACTGCTTCGCGAATAGGCTATGGATGTCTGCGATCTTCGTGAATCGCCCACCGTCCGAAGCGATTGCACTTACGCACTGCTGAGCAATCGATCCGAACAGATCGAAGGGGAACCTTAGAGGAATCTCACCACGGCACCCCGCCTGAACGAGGGTCGCGAAAACCAGCGCGTCCCGCAATGGCGAAGTACTGTCGTCTGCGACGACGCAGATGACGTTACCCGCCTTTCAAGACCCAGTCAGTTTGTGCGTATCGAAAAAGCCGGGCCAGGAACCGGTCGAATGCGACCTGACGGCGCAGTCGTTGCAGGTCCACTGCTTCTTCGCGGGAGGCCCGCTTCAGACGATCTTCCAGCGCGGTTCGAAGCGCGGCACCGGAGTTGTACTGTCGAGTTGGTTTCATCGAGGGCCCCGTTCCAGCGAGTCGATGATCTGCGCTGTGCCGGAGTCTTTGCGGGCCTTCGCAATTTGCCCCCTGGTCAGCTTCCCCATGCGCTTGGCATCATCGAACGCCTCCCGAAGTGAGGGCTCTGGCACCGACTTCTCACGCCACACATCGATGATCGTGCGCAGAGCTGTGGTCACCGGGACGTTTTCGATCATCTCAACTTCGGCCGTGGCGGTCTCGGCGAAGTGGAGTCGGAGCACCCGCGGAATCGCCGAGCCTTTCCGAAAGGCGGGCGGCACTGTCATGTCGAGTCTTGCCGGGTTAGCGTCGGTGAGGTCGTGGAGAGCCAGCGCGGTCCTGTGACTGAACACTCCCTGTGGGACATCGCTGTGTCCACGCGACCAGAGCCACCAAATGATCAGATCAGGGCGGGCAGGCGCCGGAAAGAGCGCCAGACGATAGATGCCGCGGTGTTCACGGACCCAGTTGCCAGCCCCGACATGGTAGTTCCGTTTGTTAGCGGTGTAGCCGAGGCGCGCCGCCTGCTTCGCAGTGAAGTAGCCGCCCTGTCCCTCAGCGACTTGGTACAGCTCGCGTTGGCCATCAACTGACCGCATAATAGT
>JADLBG010000569.1 GCA_020847895.1 Bryobacterales bacterium | reverse complement strand
TCGGCAAGTTCCCACAGTTCGTCTCCCCGGACCAGCCCTTCCTCGATATGGTTTCCATCTCCCATGAAGCCGCTCCCGGAGTCACCGCCGAAGTCGCCTTCGAGGGCGAGACGTTCGAAATGGAAGATCAGCGCAACTGGACCGACGCCTCCTACAAAACCTACTGCACCCCCCTCGCCAAGCCCTTCCCCGTCGAGGTCAAGCAAGGAACACGCATAGCCCAGAGCGTAACCGTCACCCTGCGCGGAGCTTCGTCCCCGCCGAAGCGCTTCTTCGTGCGCCGCAAGGAACTCACCCTCGAAGTAAACACTGCCGGCGCGAAACCGCTCCCGAAGATCGGTCTCGGCTTGGGCGTCCATCCCCTTGACGCAAAATCCCTCCACCGTCTGAACGCCCTTCAATCCGCCCACCTCCGCGTCGATTGGAAGCCCGGCGCAGGAATCCCACAGGTCCAAACGCCCTTGGAAATCGCGGTGCACCTTTCCGCAAATGCCGAAGAAGACCTGAAGGCCGTCGCCTCGGCGGCCGGCAAGTCCAAGGTCGCCCGCTGGATCATCTACCACCACGCCGAAAAATCCACCTCCGCCAAATGGGTGAACCTTGCCAGACAGCACCTCCGCGGCGCGCCCGTGGGCGGCGGCACGGATGCCTTCTTCGCCGAACTCAACCGCGGCCGCCCCCAAATGTCCGGCCTCGATTTCCTCTGCTACTCCATCAACCCCCAGGTCCACGCCTTCGACGACCCAAGCCTCGTCGAAAACCTGGCCGGACAGGCCGAAACCGTGCAATCCGCCCGGCAGTTCTCCGCGGGCAAGCCCGTCGCCGTCACCCCGGTCACTTTCAAACCGCGCTTCAATCCGAACGCCACAGGGGCCGCCGCCGCGCCAAACCCCGATGAACCGCCTCCCCAGGTCGACCCCCGCCAGCTATCCCTCTTCGGGGCGGCGTGGACCCTCGGCAGCGTCAAGCACCTCTCCGAAAGCGGCGCCCAAAGCATCACCTTCTTCGAAACCGTTGGTCCCCTCGGCGTCATGGAAAGCCCCTCGGGTTCCCGCTGGCCCAAACTCTTCCCTTCCACTCCCGGCCAGGTCTACCCGCTCTATCACGTCCTTTGCGACGTCAATGAGTTCGCCGGCGGCGAGATCCTCCCGATCCGTGCCGGCCACCCGTTGCTCGTCGAAGGCCTCCTGCTGCGCAAGGGGAGCCGTGTGCGGCTCATCACGGCGAACTTCACGCCGGAGGCTCAAGTGGTCCGCTTCCTCTGGCCGGGCGCGGCAAAGCGGATCGTTTTGCGCCGTCTCGACGAATCGAGCGTCAAGCGCGCAACGGAATCGCCGGAAGCCTTTCGTGCACAACCCGCGGAGGGATTGGTGCCCGCCGGCGGCGCCGTGGAACTCGCCCTCGCCCCTTACGCCACCGTCACCCTCGATTCCGGCGCATGAACGCGCCTCTCCCGCCTCTGGCCGCCGCCGGCAACCGCATTGTCCGCAAGGATACCGGAGACCCCGTTCTTCTCCGTGGAGTCAACCGCTCCGGCCTCGAATACGGCGTCCGCGCCACCCGCCAGGAAATCCGCCGGATCGTCGAGGAATGGAAAGCCAACATCATCCGCATCCCCGTCACCCAGCAATGGGCCCTCGACTCGGAAGACTATCGCCGCGCCCTCGACGACATTGTGCGCTGGGCGGCGGACTCCGGAGCCTATGCCCTGCTCGACCTTCAATGGCTCCGCCCGGATGATGACTTCGGCGTCAACCCCAACGGCTCGGTGCAACGAATCGCCCCGCTCCCCGACTTCAATTCCCCCCGCCTGTGGCGCTCCCTCGCCGAACGCTATCGCGAGGAGCCCGCCGTACTGTTCGATATCTACAACGAACCCCACGGCGTTCCCGCCTCGGACTGGCAACATTGGGCCCGCCTTCTGGTCAATGCCATTCGCGAAGTGCATCCCGATTCCCTCATTTTCGTCTCCGGCATTGATTGGGGTTACGATCTCCGCGGCGTCCCCTTCCCCGGCGAAAACCTCGTGTGGTCCACGCATGTCTACCCTTCGAAGCAACTCGGATGGCATGCCGCCTTCGGCCGCACCGCCACTGAGGTTCCGGTCTTTGCCGGCGAATGGGGCGGAACAGATCACGATCTCGAATGGGGCCGCTCCCTCGCCGCCTACCTCCGCTCCCTCGGGATCGGCTGGACAGCATGGAGTTGGAACGATTGGCCCCACCTGCGGCGTGATGGCAACCCCACTCTCTTCGGCGAACTGGTGAGGCTCGAGTTGCACGCCACGCTACACTGGAAAGAGGGTTTGGGTTGAAACTCGCATTCACAAATCGCGCGAAGCACGTGGCCCTCTGGACCGCGCTCTCCGTTTGCGCGGCGGCGCGTCCCTCCGGCCCTGATCTGGATCCACTCCGTCCTCCGCTCACCAGCGCCGCGGAGCATGCCATACGGACGCCGGCCGCCGTGCCCGCGTTCATCTGCGTCCGCGAGTTATCGAAGTTCGATGCCTCAGCCGCCTCGCAGAGCAAGTTCTCCCGAGTGCACCGCGCCGCTCCGGCCCCCCACCCGGGTCTCGGAAACCCGGCCCTGCTCGTGCTCGACTTCAAGACGCGCGAACAGGCCGGCTGTGCCTTCACGGAATTCGGACGATCTCCTCCTCCCGCCAGGGTCTGACCACAGCACTCCTACCGCGTTTTGAGCCCGCGGCCCCAGCGGCTATGCGCTGCTCGTGTGTGTCCACAGGATCACCCGTATCGGAAAGAGGAAACTCGATGAATGCAGAAAACCAAAAGATCTCTCAGGTGGAGCGGTCCGCGCCTGAGTCTTCGCCGCAGCCATTGACGGCCGCGCAGAACGTCGTGCTGACGGTAAAAATCCTGGCGGTCGCCGCCGCTGTGATGGCGCTGCTCTGGTTCGTGGACAAAGCCGTGCATTAAATTAAGAAACTTCCACGGGATGGGGCCGCCCGGCGGCCCAGTCAAGGCCGGCCCCTCCGTACTAGGCAGCCAGACCGGCCCGTTTGACGAACCCGAATCGTCACGCGGCCGGAACAACGGCCGGAACAACGTCAGCGCTGGACCTCGTCTTCGGATGCACTCTCGGAGGAAGCCGCATCCGGCGCTTCCACAAGTTGCCGCACCGCCTCAACGTCTCTATTCTCGCCGAGAACCAGCATCACATCTCCCGGTTGAAGAACCGTGCTTCCGCGCGGAACGATGAAATCCTCATTCCGCCCGAGCAACACAATCAGGGCCGACTTCGGCAGCTTAAGGTTGACGATCTGGCGGCCCGCGACCGGGGAGCCGTCAGGGACTGGGACGTCAACAAGATCGTTCCGTGACCTGCCGCGGGAGACGTACTCCAGCGGATATTCGCGTTTCCTGGCCAGAGGCGCGCGAAGGCGCAGCCATCCCGCTACCAGTGGGATCGAGGTGCCCTGCAGCAGCACGGACGTGAGCACTACGAAGAAGACAACGTTGAAATACAAATCGGGATTCGGCACCCCCGCAACAAAAGGAAACGTGGCCAACACAATCGGAACGGCGCCGCGCAACCCCACCCAGGAAATCAGGAGTTTGTGCCGGAGTCCCATCTTGGCGAACAACAGGCTGAGGAAGACGCCGGCAGGCCGCGCGACGAACATGAGAATTCCCGCAATGAG
>JADLBG010000568.1 GCA_020847895.1 Bryobacterales bacterium | reverse complement strand
CGGGAAGGATGATGGTGCCGAGCAGATCGATGTGTGCCGGAGGATAGAGCGTGAGCCGCCCTTCTCTCTCCGGCGTGTCATCGCCGAGGCGCACCGCGGTCCAGGCGTGCGCGAACTCATGCGGCACGGTGAGGATGATCAACAGGCAGACGTTGACGAGGGCAGTTTCGAGGTTCAGATGCAACTCTAATTATCCCCGATGGGAGAGCTTGGCGCACAATTCCCGGAATTATTCCCAGAGAAGTAGCTGCGATGCGGCCACTACTCTCTCGAGGGATGTTCTGATGGAGTTTCAGACACGCCGGCGCTTCAGGGTGCGCATACGAGTAATCCGCCGGGCGCCAGGTATTGGGGTGGGCACCGTGGAGAACGTTCTGTGGACCCTATCGTTCCTGTTGGGACTCTCCATTCCGATTCTGCTTCCGCCCTTTCGTGGGATGCCGCCGCTGGAACCGGCTCCCTTCGGAATTCCACTGATCATTGATTCCGCCGTTCGGAGCGTCGTCTCTCCGAGGGTGGCGTGGCGCTCGTGCACGGCAGTGGAGCCCGAAGCACTGGAGACGATCCTTCGGGAATCCGCGAGGAGGCATCATGTGAGATTGGAGGTGCTGCGGGCGATGGCGCAGCGGGAGTCGGCGGGGCGGCCTTGCGCGGTGAGCAGCAAGGGCGCGGCGGGAGTGTTGCAGTTAATGCCGGCGACGGCCCGCCATTTTGGCGTGCGGAATGTTCATGATCCGATGGAAAACATCGATGCGGGCGCGAGATTCCTGAAGGAACTGCTGGAGCGGTATAACAATAACCTGAAGTTCGCGCTCGCGGCCTACAATGCCGGTCCCGGCGTGGTGGACCGCTATGGCGGGGTGCCTCCGTTTGCGGAGACTCAGGACTACGTGGAGCGGGTGTGGCGGGCGCTGGAGAAGCACGGCGAATAAAGCGGGCGTACGCGGCGGGCGCCCGCGTGATAGAACGGTTGGCATGGGAACCGATGATGTGGCGCGGCGTAACTTTCTGCGAACGTGCGTGGCGGGCGCCGCCTCGAGCGGATTGGCGCAGGTGGGACGTACGCATCCGAATATCCTCTACATTCACTCGCACGATACGGGGCGCTATTTGCAGCCCTATGGGCACGCCGTGCCGACGCCGAATCTGCAACGGCTGGCGGAAGGGGGAGTGTTGTTCCGCAAGGCGTTCAACGCGGCTCCCACGTGCTCGCCGAGCCGTGCGAGCCTGCTGACGGGCATGTGCCCGCATAGCAACGGAATGCTCGGGTTGGCGCACCGCGGCTTTTCGTTGAATGACTACCGGCAGCACATCGTGCACACGCTGCGGGTGGCGGGGTACCGCTCGACGTTGTGCGGGCTGCAACACGTGGCGCGCGACCCCAAGGTGATCGGCTACGACGAGGTGATGAGTTTCAAGGGGAACCATGTGGAGGATGTGGCTCCGGCAGCGGCCGCGTTTCTCGGCAAGAAGCATGACGCGCCCTTCTTTCTGGATGTCGGATTCTTCGAGACTCACCGGGAATTCCGCCAGCCGGGGCCGAAGGAAGACCCTCGCTTCTGCCAACCGCCGGCGCCGATTCCGGACACGCCCGAGACGCGGGCGGACATCGCCGCATTCAAGGCGAGCGCCCGCGTGATGGATGAAGGGGTAGGGAAGGTGCTGGACGCATTGGAGGCGAACGGGTTGGCGGAGAACACGCTGGTGATATCGACGACGGATCATGGAATCGCGTTTCCGGCAATGAAGTGCAACCTGACGGACCAAGGGATGGGAGTATCGCTGATCATGCGCGGTCCGGGAGGATTCCGCGGCGGCAAGGTGGTGGACGCCATGGTGTCGCACCTCGATATTTTCCCCACTCTGTGCGAACTTGCGGGCATCGACAAGCCGGACCGGTTGGAGGGGACGTCTCTGCTGCCGCTGATCCGCGGGGAGACGAAGGAGATCCACGAGGAGATCTTCGCGGAGGTGAACTATCATGCGGCCTATGAGCCGAAACGCGCCGTGCGGACGCAGCGGTGGAAATACATCAAGCATTTTGACGGGCGCAAACATCCGAATCTGCCCAACTGTGATGATGGCTTGAGCAAGAGCTACTGGCTGGAGATGGGATGGAAGGGACGGGGAGTGGAGCAGGAGCAGTTGTTCGATCTGGTGTTCGATCCCAATGAGACGCGAAATGTGGCGGGGGAGGCCGCTGCGCAAAGCGCGCTTCAGGAGATGCGAGGCCGGTTGAGCCAGTGGATGCACAGGACCAATGATCCGCTGCCGCGGGGGCCTGTGACGGCTCCACATGGGGCTACGGCGAATGATCCGGACGGAGTTTCGCCGAAGGAGACACCGAAGGTGATTGCATAGAGGGGAGCGGGTGGAGGTCCGGGGGGATGAAGCGGCGGCGGGATTCCCCGGACTGAAGCACCGCGGGTGAGTAGTAGCGCTGGAGGATGCGCGCGTCCAACAGGTGGGGGTGCGCGTTCAGGAACTCAGGGAAGGTTGCTTCCGGCAACCGGGTGAGGGCGTGTTGTACGAGGATCATCCACGCGTGGGTGATGGTCTCGTGGTATTTTTCGGGCGCGCCGTGGCGGCTGGCGAAACGGAGGATAGAGGATGAGAGGCGGGCGAGAGCCTCATCGAACGGGGCCTGCCGGAGGTAGATCCACGCGAGGCGGACGTGATCCGCGTGGCGGAAGTCCCCGGGCGGGAGGGCGAGGGATTCGAACGCGCGGAGGAACGCGTCGTTTTCAATCATACGAAACCAGATATTACGATATCGTACAATCTGAAAATATGTCAAGATGACGGTCATGCCGTTGGAATTGATTCCGTACGTACATCGGGCGACTCATCGCATCGGGCTCTACATTGGCCGGCTCGCGGACGCCGAAGTAAACCAGGGGGAAGCGCACATTCTGGCGCACCTGAAGGCCGAGGGGGGCTCCACGATCGCGGAACTGCACAAAGCCTTCGCGCACAAGCGGTCCACGTTGACAAGCATTCTGGACAGGATGGCGGAGCGCGGCTGGGTTTCGCGGGAGGCGGACGAGAGGGACCGGCGCACGTTCCGCGTGCGGTTGACGCGCCAGGGAGCGAGGGTGGCTTCGAAAGTCTACTCGCACTTGGAAAAGCTGGAGCGCTCCGTTTTGCGCGGGTTGAGCGAGGCGGAGACGCGGACGTTCCGTGAGGTGTTGGAGAAGTTGGAAAATAAGGCAGAGGAAAGACCGTGAGCGGAGGCCGGGAGGTATAACTGTGCAGTTCGTATTTTTCATTGTGATGCTGGTTCAGAACGCTCAGGGTGTGGACCTGATTCTCCACAACGGACACGTGCTGACGGTGGACGAGCGTTTTCGCGCGGCGGAAGCTGTGGCGGTGACGGGGAAGCGGATCACCGCGGTGGGGAGGAATGCCGAGGTGCTGAAACTGCGGGGCGCATCGACGCGCGTGGTGGACCTGCACGGCCAGACGGTGCTGCCCGGGCTGATTGATTCGCACGTGCACGCGCTGAGCGCGGGCTTGAGCGAATATCGGGGGAAGCTGCCGCCGCTCGATTCGTTCGCGGCCATTCAGGCGTACATTCGCGAACGAATGAAAGCGACACCGAAGGGGGAGTGGATCATTGTTCCGCGGACCTTTCCGACGCGGCTGCGCGAGATGCGAATGCCGGTGAAGGAAGTGCTTGACGT
>JADLBG010000567.1 GCA_020847895.1 Bryobacterales bacterium | reverse complement strand
GTGGCCCTGATCCGGAACAACGCTTCGGTGGGAGCGGAAATTGCCGTGGCGCTGAGACGGAGCGCCTGAATCGCATCACTCCTCGCGGTATACTTCAATACCCACTTGCTGCTTCGACTCCACGCACACGTAGATGGTCCCGTCGCGGTCAACCGTGGCCGCTTTGACGCCCCACTCCTTCACATCGCGCAAGGGCGGCCAACTGGTCACAAAGGTCCCGTTGTTGTTGAACTTCATGATGCTGTTGCGGTTTTGCTTGTCGCGTGACATGAGATAAGCATCGCCCCAGCGGTCGCTGGTCATGGCATGCCAGTGGGTGGCTCCGCCGGTCTCGCTCGCCGGCGCAAACTCGAGCAGGAAGTGGCCGTCGCCGGTGAATTTCTGGCAGGGCCCGTAGTAATTGGAGACAAACAGATCTCCATTCGCATCTCCACCGAGCCCGTGGGGCGCGTGAAATTCGCCCGGACCGCGGCCGTCCTTCCCCCACTCGAAGAGGAATTTGCCTTCGTGGCTGTAGACCATGATGCGGCTGTTGTCTACATCGGCGGCGTACAACCGGCCGGCTTTGCCGAACCAGATGGCGTGAACCCGCAGCATTTCTCCGGGCGCCTTCCCTTTGCTGCCAAACATGCGGAGAAGCGTGCCGGACGGGCTGAACACCTGGATCCGTCCATTGTTGCCATCCGCGATGAAGATGTTCCCTTCGTGGTCCACCTGCACGTCTCGCGGACCATCGAATTGCCCCGGCCCGCTTCCGGGGCCGGAGCCGATTTCGCCGAGATACTTGCCTTGTTTCGTGTAGCGGTATACGTGGGCCGGAACGGAATCGACGATGACGAGGTTTCCGTCGCGGTCGATCGCGACGGCGTGAGGATCAATGAACTTTCCAGGGCCGGAGCCTTTTTCGCCAAAGCGGGAAACCAACTTGTAGGTGGGATTCCCTGTCCCCATCACAACCGTCGCCCAGGCGTGAAGCGAAGCGGGCGTCTGTATGCTCGCGCCGAGGTGAATCTCGCGCGGGGAAGGGATCGCGGCGGGGGCCGTATAGAGTCCGGAAGCAGAGATTCGCCCTACAGTTGCATTGCCCCCGGGGACGCCGTTCACGGTCCATCGGGGAGCGTGTGCGGGCTGGCCCGATATGCTCACATGAAACTGCTCAGTGGCTCCCGGCGCCAGTCGCGCCAGGGAAGGAGAAATGACGGGCCGCTCGGAAACCTCGCCACTGGCCCTGACGGCCAGTGGGAGGAAGGCGATCATCACCGCTAACAGCGGCTTCGTTGTTCTTTCAAGGAAGTGGCGATTCGTTTTCATGTGAACTCAAAAAGTCACGCGGCCGGCCAGTTGAATCTGGCGCGGAAGGTTGCTCTGTGTGTTGTAGCCAGCGATCTGCCCGAAGCAGGTTTGCGCAGGACTGGAACAACTCGTGGGGCCGTCCCAGAATTGCGGAGTGTTGAAAGCGTTGATAAACAGGCCCATGATCTGGAAATTGACACGCTCGGTGATCTTGTTGTTCTTGGTGATTCCCAGGTCGAAGTTGTGCACCGGCGGGCGGCGCAGGTTTCCATTGATGGACGACCAGCGGCGGGGAATGTAAGGGTTGTTATTCACTACGTAGGCCGAGGGATTGATCCAGTGATTCAGATTCTGGCCGCCGGGCACGTCGGCGGGGTCGACACCGGCGACCGGCATGACGTTGGCCGGGAACTGAAACGGCATGCCCTTCTGAAGCCGGATCATATAATTGAATTGCCAGCCTCCCACGACGCGGTTCCACACGGAAGGCAGGCGGGTAGCAAGCAACTGCCCGCGGCCGAAAGGCAATTCCCAGGAGCCGTTGAGAACGAGCATCTGCGGAATATCATAGATGCCGATGTGTTTCTCCAGATTGGGATCGGTCGGATATTGATAGCCGGTCTGCTCCATCTCCTTGCTCACAGTGTAAGCTACGCTGAAGCTCAAACCCCTCGAGAAATGCTTCAACAGGTACAGTTGGAGGCCGTCGTAACGGGAGCTTCCGATAGGGATGTTCTGCTCGACGACGCTGGTGAACTGCGGGTATGGGCGGATCAACTGGCCATAAGTGGTGGTGGCCTGATTCAGGGCGAAGCCTGGCACCAAGCCGCCAAACGGGTTGGCCACGTGCTGGTTGAGCCCGGCGGCGCCCAAGGCGAGTTGATCGAGTGTCCAGGCGTTGAGGTCATTCGTAACCGGCAGACGGTCCACCTTGTTCAGCACGTAGCCGGCGCTGGCCCGCATTCCCCAGGGCAGTTCCCGCTGAATTTCGAAGCTGAACTGCTGGGAGCGGGGTTCCCGTGTATGGGGATCGATGAAGGAGATGCCTGTTCCGATGTTGGTGGCCAAGCCTTTGCCTGCGCCCACCGGAGGAATCAGGCCGTTGGGGAAGGGATTGGTGAGGAGGTTGAGAGGGATGAGATTGGGGTCGATCGAAACCCAGGGAGTACTTTGGCTGAAGCCTGCCGAGCCGGGATCATACCAGATCGGACCGTAGAAGAGACCCCATCCGGCCCGCAGCGCGGTCTTTGAATTGAGTGCATATGCGAAGCCGAGGCGCGGGCCGAAATTGGTATGGGCGGCGTCGTAAACGCCGCGCGTCTGCCCGTTCACGCCGGGGAAGGTGAGTCCGCCGGTCAATTGACGGAATCCGGGCGGTTGCAGCGGGCTCGCCGCGTTGGCATCGAATGCTCCGGTCATGGCGTTATAGCGATCGGTCATCGGCCCGGTGTAATCCCAGCGCAGCCCGGCATTGATGGTGAGGCGGGAACTGATTTTGATATCGTCCTGGACGTACAAAGCGGTGGAAAGGGATTGGCGCGCCGGCGCGGAGTTGAGATCGATGGAGCCATTGCCCACACCGAGCAGGAATGAGGCGAGCGGAGAGCCTGAGGCCGGGTCGTTAATCTGCGGATTGAAGCTCGAGTCGGTCGGCGAAAAAGAGAATGCGCCCGCGTTGTTGCCGGGAACCAACGAATAAACCCGCTCCAACCGTTCCTGACCGCCGATCTTCAGGCTATGGCGGCCGGTGATTTTCGACCAGGCCACGTCCAGGTTGTTGATCTGGTCCGGGTTGAAGTTTCCCGAAGAGGAGCCGGCGCCGCTGAAATTGGCCCCTCCGAACGTTCCGCCGCCGAAGCGGAATACGGGGAACGCATGGGGGGTTTGGGAGACGAATTGGGAGTTGAAGCCCAGGTCGGCGGGTCCGGCGCCGTTGCGCACACTCTGGTTGGCAGTGAGGTATCGCTGCAATCCCACGCGTATATCGAGCACGCTCGTGGGAGAGATGGTGCGCGTGAAATCAACGGAGATGTTGTGGTTGGCTCTGGTGAAGGGGAAGCCGACGTTCAAATCCGCGGCGTTCGGATAGAACGGAACGTCGTAGGAGTTGAAATTATTCCGTATGTAACGGAACGTGAAACGGGTATTATCATTTATGTTATAGTCCACCCGCGGCATGAAGGTGGTCAGATCGCCGCGCGGCTGCGTTCCGCCCTGCGGGACGTAGTTGTTGGCGTTGGTATACGCCACGCCCTGTGCATTAGGCAGCGGAATGAATTTGCTGAAGAGCGCGTTGGCCACCGGACTGATGCGGCTGGCGGGAATCGCGTTGGCGCCGGTTTCGGCAAGGAAACTCGTGCGCGTGTATTGGCCGGTTGCCGCGTCATACCTTGTGGACCAGGGATCGAAGATCTCGATAGGCTGGGGTTGCCCCTTCACCAGCGCGTAGCTTTGCGAGAAATCGCCGGTGCGTTCGAGCGCCGTCGGCACATTACCGATATACGATTTCCGGCTCGTGGTGTGCAGGCGCGAGGTCTCGAACGTGAAGAAGAGCCTGTCCCTGATTGCCGGGCCGCTGATGACGCCGCCCGCGGTGTTGAAGTGCACCGGCAATATCGGGGCGCCGGCCAGATTGCGCTCGAACTGGTTCGCCGCAAGCCCGGTGCTGCGATTGTACTCATACACTTCGCCATGGAATTGGTTGGTCCCGCTCTTCGTGGTGACGTTGATCACTCCTCCGGTGGTGCGCCCGTATTCGGCGCTATAGGCGTTCGTGATCACCTTCATTTCGGCCACGGATTCCTGGGTGGGGATGGTGCCGAACAATCCACCTTCAGTGCCTCCTCGATTGGGCACCCCGTCAATCACCATCTCGTTCGATTTCGGCTGTCCGCCATTAATGGAAATTCCCGTGGATCCGGAATTGTCGTAAGGCGTGAAACTCTTGGCGTTACTGGTGACGGTGAGACCGGGAGCGCTCCAGGCGAGGCCCATGATGTTGCGCCCCTGCGAGGGCGTGTTCGCCATGCGCGTGGAGTCTATTTCGGCGCTGCGGTCGGAATTCTGCAACTCCACCAGACCAACCGCTTGCCGCACGGTGATGGTTTGTGACAGGCTTCCCAGGGAGAGTTTCAGGTTGACTGTGGGGCTTCCCGCCACCGCAACGACGACGTTGGGCTGCACGGTTTTCTGAAACCCTTGTGCCGAGACTTCGACGGTGTACCTTCCCGGCTGCAGAAAGCGGATCACGTAGAAGCCGTCGGAGGTGGTTGCGGCCGCGCTGTGGCTTCCGGTTTCGGAATTGATCACCCTCACCGCCGCGTTGGGCACGGCCGCGTCCGCCGGATCCGTGACTCGCCCGCTAATGGATCCGGTGGCGGCCCCCTGGCCAAATGCCTGTCGCGCGCCGGCGCCGGTGAGAAGCGCCGCCGCGAAGAACACAGCAATCGTTCGGTGGTTCATCATCCTTGTCCTCAGGCCCCGGCGGTCGCCAGTCTTCGGATTACTGGGCGATACTCAGGGCTTCTCGTATGCGTTGCTCTTGTGCCGGCGAACTGGCCGGCATGGGTGGACGAGGGACGCCGCCATGACGTCCCTGTAGCCGCATCGCAGCCCGCACGTTGGCGGGCAGATTC
>JADLBG010000566.1 GCA_020847895.1 Bryobacterales bacterium | reverse complement strand
TAAACCCTCATGAATCCCGCTGCCGCCATCTCCCTCAACCCCGCTCAGCAGGCTGCCGTCGAACGCTGGGGCCCGGATGTCTGCGTCGTCGCCGGACCCGGCTCCGGCCCAACCCGCGTCCTCCTCGAACGCTTCCGCTGGCTCGTCGCCTCCAAGGGCATCCCGCCCCACCGCATCCTCGCCGTCACGTTCACCGAAAAGGCCGCTACCGAAATCAAGAAACGCCTCATCCAGTCCTTCGCCGCCTCCGATGAACTCCGCGAACAGATCGAGCGCGCCTGGGTCTCCACCATCCACGGCTTCTGCACCCGCCTCCTCAAGGAAAACGCCATCGCCGCCGCCGTCGACCCCGACTTCTCCCTCCTCGACGAAGCCCAATCCCGGATCCTCCAGCAGCACATCGCCGAAGCCGTCCTCGATGATCTCCTCCGCGAACGCCCCGAGCCCATGCGCGTTCTCCTTCGCGAACTCAACACCGGCGCCGCCGATCTCGCCGCATCTCTCCTCGAACTCTACGAAGAAGCCCGCACGGCCGGCGTGCCGCTCCACAGCCTCCGTCCCCCATCGAAGCAAGCCCCATCCGCCTGGCCCCAAATTCCCCCCGCCGCTCACGCTATCCTCGCCGATCCCCCCAACGGCACGTTCAACCAACGCCAGAACCACCAGCGCTTTCACCAATGGGCCGTCGCCGTCCTCGCTCTCCAGCCCTCTTCCTCCTGGCGCGAAAAGATCCGCCTGCTCGGCCAAATGCCTTCAGCCAGGTCCCTCAAATCCGGCACACGCGCCCGTTCCGCCGCCCTCGAACTCGAAGAAACCCTTCTCCCCCGCGCCCAGGCCGAACTCATCCTCGATGCCCGCCTTCCCATCTATCCCCTCGCCCTCGACGCGCTTCACCGCATCCATGACGCCTACTCCCAAGCCAAGCGTCTTCGCGGATCCCTCGACTTCGACGACCTCGAGGAATTCGCCATCCGCCTGCTCGAATCGAACGAACCTCTCCGCGCCCGCGTCCGCGACTCCTTCGACCAGGTCCTCATGGATGAACTCCAGGACACCAACCGCCTCCAGTGGCGCCTCATCGATCTCGTCCGCCGTCCCGATACCTTGTTCGCCGTCGGCGACATCAACCAGTCCATCTACTACTTCCGCCACGCCGACCCCACCGTCTTCCGCAACTACCGCGATTCCCTCGCCGCCCGCGGCCTCCCCATCGATGAACTCCGCGAAAACTACCGCAGCCGTCCCGAAATCATCGAAGCCGTCAATCGCATCGCCCCCTATCTCTCCGATGGCGTCGAACCCCATCGCCTCCTCGCCTGCCGCGAATTCCCGCCTCCCTCCGGCCCCTGCCTCGAATATGTACACACCTTCGCCGCCACCCCCGACGACGACCCCGTGCGCACCGAGGCCCGCTGGATTGCCCGCCGCATCCGCGAACTGACCTCCTCTTCCGCCAAATACTCAGAGATCGCCATTCTCGCCCGCACCATCGGAGCCCTCGCCCCTATCCAGCAGGCGCTCGATGAATGCGGCATTCCCAGCGTCATCAGCGGCGGCCGCTCGTTCTATGAATCGCGCGAAATCCGCGACCTCGCCGCATGGCTCAACATCCTCGCCAACCCGCGCGACGAAATCAGCCTCGTCACCGTCCTCCGCTCCCCTCTCTGCGGCATCAGCGACGAAATGCTCTTCCGCCTGAAGCACTCCGCGCCGGATAATCTCTTCGCCGCCCTCGAAAACGCCGGCGATCCGCGCCTTGAGTGGTTCCACGCGCTCGTCCACAAACAGCGCGCGCAGGCCGATTCCACCAGCCCCGATGCCCTCCTCGCCCAGGTCCTCGACGAGTCCGGCTACCAGGATGGTCTTCCTTCCCGCCCCCGCGCCAACATCGCCAAGTTCCTCGCCATCCTTCGCGACCGCTTCCGAAAAAACCCCGCCACCCTCGGCGAACTCACGGAAGATATCGCCCGCTGGCGCGACACCGCCGCCGAACCCGAAGCCTCCACCGCGGAACTCGCCAACTGCGTCCATCTCATGAGCGTCCATTCCGCCAAGGGCCTCGAATTTCCCGTCGTCTTCCTCGCCGCCATGCGCAACGGAGCCCAAAACAGAGAGTCTGTCTTTTGTTTCGATGAATCCGGCCTCCTCGGCGCATCCTGGCGTCATCCCGATGTCCGAGAAGGCATCTCCGATCCCACTCACCTCCAGGTCAGCGCCCGCAAGAAGCGCCAGGAAGACGCCGAGGAAGACCGCCTCCTCTACGTCGCCATGACCCGCGCCGAAGAGCGCCTCATCTTCACCGCCTCCTCGCTCCCGGGCCGCTCCGATTGGGCCCGCAAAGTCGCCGAGGGCCTGCTCCTGCCCACTTCCATCCCTAAAGAGGAGCACTCCGAATCCATCTACTCCGCCATCCGCGCCGTACCCCTGTCCCCCTCCTCGCAGCCCGGCGACCCCCAGGAGCAAACACCCGTCGCCACCCTGTCCGCTCCCCCCACTCCCGCCCAGCACGACTCCGTCGTTCCCGTCACCTCCGTCGCCCAATTCGCCTTCTGCCCCCGCCAATACTACCTCTCCCGCTATCTCGGCCTGCCCACCCAAACCCCGGTGCCCGTGAACCCGAACCCTGATCCTGACGCCGATACCGGCGAATGGACCGCCAGCGAATTCGGTGTCGCCGTCCACGAGATCCTCGCCGGAAAATCCATCGAAAACCCACCCCCCGAAGCAGTCGCGCTTGCGGACCAGTTCCACATATCCCCCCTCGGCCGCCGCCTCCGCAACGCCTCCCGCCTCGGCCGCGAATACGACTTCCTCATCGAACTCGAAGGCATGATCCTCCGCGGCCAGATCGACCTCTGGTTCGAAGAATCGGGAGAACTCATCCTCGTCGACTATAAGTCAGACCTCGTCTCCCCAGGCGAGGAACGCCGCCATGCCTATCGCTACGGCGCACAGATCCGTCTCTACGCTCTCGCGCTCCAGCGACTCACCGGCAAACTCCCCCATCAAGCCATCCTCTGGTATCTCCGCACCCAAACCCCAGTTGCCGTCTCCCTCCACCCGCAAGCCGTCGATGAAGCCCGCGCCCTCATCCGCCGGCTTCGCGAGGCCCAATCCACCGTTGTCTTCCCTCTCCGCGAAGGAGACCACTGCCTCCGCTGCGCCCACTACCAATCCGCCTGCCCCGCCCAGCCACAGCCACACCCCCCGCCGGACTCCCTCAACGGCCCCCTCCCGCTCGGCCCAGCTTGAAGAAGGACGTCTATACGAAGCTGTCCTGTTCAACCCCGAGCCGCCGAAACCAGCTCCGAAATCGTCTCCTCGATTCCCGTCGTCCCCTGTACCGCGCGATCTCCCTTCGCGGCGAGCAGCCCAGCCCCAATAGCTCCATACATCTCAGCCATTACCTCAGCCAGTCCGCGCGCAAGCCCAGCCTGCATCAACGCGTCAACATGCCCGCCCGCCGGAATATCCACCACCCGCAGCGGCTTCCCCAACGCCTTGCCCAACGCGTCACACACCTGCCGCGCCGAATACATGGGGCCCACAAGGTCCACCACTTCACTCCTCCCCGGTGGCTCCCGCAACAGCCTCGCCGCCAGCCGCCCGATGTCCTTCGTCGCCACCATCGGAATCGCAAAATTCGCCCCCGGCAGAAAGTTCGGATAAATACCCGCCTGCCGCGCCGCCGGAAGTACGTTCGCCGCGTTTTCCTGAAAGTAACTCGCGCGGATCGCCGCCAGCCTCGTCCCCGTCCCCCGCAGCGCATTCTCCAGATAATGCAGCCCCTTGATCGGCCCCGTCCCCTCCGCCCGGTCCGCGCCCATCGACGACAGCATCACCACCAGCGGTACCCCGCTCTCCTTCACCGCCCCCGCAATCTCATCCGCCGTCCGCCGCTGCCATCCATAAAAATCCTCCACCGCGAAATTCGGCGGCAGCAGGCAAAAAAAACCCGCGGCCCCACCGAGCGCCTTCCGCAGAAACTCCCGGTCCTCGAGCGAACCCGCCGCAATCTCCGCTCCCCGTTCCCGCCAGCCGGCCCCGCGGCTCTCGTTCCGCACAATCCCCCGCACCTTCTCGCCGCGCGCCAGCAATTCCCCAGCCGCCACCGAGCCTACATTCCCTGTGATTCCCGCAATCACGTATTTCGACATTTAGTGTGCCTCCTCTATAACAAGAGGTATCACATCTCTACTCGGCCTCAAACGCCCGGCGGTCTGCCTCCGCAAGCGCGCCCAGCCCCGCCTGAACCATGGCTTGCCGCACTACGAGTTTGTGTGGATGATCTGGGCGGCTGAGATCCTCGAGTTCGTGCCTGATCTCGACAACCCGTTCGCAGAACGCGCACTTTCCATGGGTTAGCGCTAAGACTGCGGGAACTCGTTCTGGATTGCATGGTCGAACGCGAGGGCGCCTGGGTACGGATGTTCATGCGAACGGCTCAATTCGATCCGCTCGATGTACTCGAGGCGCCGTGACGGTGCGTACGCCCCAACGATGAATGTTCCATCTCTCATCCCGTACATCTGTATGCACCTCTCTCAGGATCCAACTCTCGTCATCTCATCCAGCATCCCCACCGCCCCCTCCAGCCACCCGCTATCCCACCGGTGCACCCGTCGCACCGTATTCTCATACCGGTGCGCCATCCCCAATTGCTCCATCAGCGCGTGAGCCTTCTCCATATGCTCCCGGAACGCGTCATACCCCAATAACGCCACCCGAGCCCGCTTCCCGCCCCACTCCCCCGCACGCTTCTCCAACAACCGCGGCACGCAATACCGCTCAAAGTTCTCCTTCGTCCCGTAAATCTCCGCCATCCCGAACTCGTCCGGAGCCTCTTTCATCAGAGGTGCGTCCCACACCGCCGCCGCCGCAAACATCTCCGGCTTCCGCAACAGCAGTTGCATCGCCCCGTTCCCGCTCTTGCTGAACCCCACCAGCAGCCGCTTGTACCCCGGAAACAATCCATCCACGAATGGCATCACATCGCCCAGGAAATAGCTCTCCTGCCGCACCTTCGCATTCACCGGATTGTCCGCATACCATGGCCACGCGCTGAACGCCGGAGCCACCAGCACCATCCCATGTTTTTCATGCAGCCCCAGTCGCGCCGCCGTCTCGAATCCGTCCCCCCACTGGTAGCTCACGTCCGGATTCACAGGCAATACATACAAAACCCGCCTCGCCGCAACCTTCGAGGGTCCCAACACCCTCAGCGAATTGTCATGAAGCTGGTTCTTCGACCGGATCGTATACGTGCGGTACCGCGAATCCACGCCCGGCCCCGCCATCCCCGCCGCCAGCGCCTCCAACACCTTCCGCCGCGTCATTGCA
Source organism: Bryobacterales bacterium (assembly GCA_020847895.1). Taxonomy (GTDB): domain Bacteria; phylum Acidobacteriota; class Terriglobia; order Bryobacterales; family Bryobacteraceae; genus CADEFT01. Next base: position 2,726 of record JADLBG010000566.1, on the reverse strand, counting down.
GCAGCCTGCGCAGTTTGTGCAAAGCTTCCGAAGCCGGCGCATACCGCGGCGACATCTCCAGCGACTTCCCGAAACAATCCCTCGCTTTACTGTACGTCTCCAGCGCCATATACACCCGCCCCAGGTTGTACCACGGATAGTGATACGCCGCGTAGCGCCGGCTCACAATCGCCTTCTCCAGCCACGGGATCGCCTCCTCCGGCTTCCCCTGCTCAATCAGGTACGCGCCAATGTCGTTATACGGATTCCCGAAATCCGGATCCGTCGCAATCGCCTTCTTACACTCCTCGATCGCTGCATCGAGCTTCCCCTGAAACCGGTACGTCCATCCCAGAAACGTGTACGCCTCCGCCGTCGGGTGCAGCGCAATCGACTGCTTGTACAGCGACACCGCCAGATCCAGTTCTCCATCCATCTGCATCCGATACGCCTTCTCGAACAACTCCATCGCTACCTGCGCCCGCTCGTTTGTCATTTCCCTATTTATGTAACATACCCCATATGCGCGCCCTCCTCTGCCTCATCGCCGCTACCGCCGCCGCACAACCGCTTCCCCTCGACGGCCATCGCCCACCTCGGCTTCCGTGTCAGCAGTCTCGATAAGCGCCTCCATTACATGAACACATCTTGGCCTTCAACCTCTACGACCCGACGACCCCGTCTCCCACTTCACCGCCGTCCTCTGTAGCGAAATCCAACCCGACGGCCTCTCCACTCTCCCCGTCAACATCATCGCCACCGAAATCCTCGTCCCGCTCGACCCCGAGCCATGAGGAACTCCACACCGCAGTGCCTGGCGCCAATACTCCGTGTAAATTTCTTCTTAGACTCTGCAGCCTCAGCGCCTCTACCGCGATAAATTATGCTTACACTGAGCAGGAGGCCCCAATCATGTTACGGAGAATCTGGCTCCTCCCTGTGTCCGCCTTGGCCTTGTTCGCCTCGGATCCCGACGAAGACCTGCTCTCCGCCGCGCGCAAGGGAGACCTCGCCGCGGTGAAATCGCTGCTCCAAAACGGCGCCCCCATCGAAACCAAAACATCCTACGGCCAGACCCCGCTCTACCTCGCCGCCATGAACGGCCATGAGGACGTGGCGCGCTTCCTCCTCGATCAGGGCGCGAAAACCGATATCCGCGATACCTTCTACAAAGCCGCCATGCTCGACTTCGTCCTCATGCGAAAGCATACCGGCGTGGCCAGGCTGCTCATCGCCAAATCCTCTGCCGGCGTCGACCAGTTGCTGGATCAGGTCTCCGGCAGCGGGAACGCCGAACTCGTCCAGGCGGTCCTCGACAAGAACTCCGGCAAGATCCTATGGGAGCGCACCGCCCACTCCGGTGTGCCCAAGACCAAGCGACATCCCAAGTCTTCCCAAGCCTCTCCCACCCCCGTCACCAACGGCAAAATCGTCATCGCCTGGTTCGGTTCCGAAGGCTTATATGCCTATTCCGCCTCCGGGGACCTGCTCTGGAAGAAAGACCTCGGTCTGCAAAACGCAGGCTGGTTCTTCGATCCTGACTCCGAATGGGGCGCGGCCAGTTCTCCCGTCATCTACAAGAACTCCGTGATCCTCCAGTGCGACCGCCACAAGGAAGGCTTCATCGCCGCCTTCGATCTCGAATCCGGCAACGAGATCTGGCGCGCCGGCCGGGCCGAACTCCCCACCTGGGGCACGCCAACCATCGTGCACGGAAGGGATCGCGTCGAGGTAGTCACCAACGGTTCGAAAGCCATTCGCGGCTACGATGCGGACACAGGCAAAGAGCTCTGGAACCTCGGCCCCAACTCCGAAGTCACCTGCACCACCCCCGTCTCATCCGGCGGCTTGATCTACGTCACCGCTGGGTACCCGCCCGTCCAACCCATCTACGCCATCAAAGCAGGCTCTAGCGGCGACCTCACCTTGAAAGGAGGCAAGGACTCGAGCGATTCCATTGCCTGGAGCAAACAACGCGGCGGCGTCTATCTCCCCTCCCCCCTCGTTCACGACGGCATCCTCTACACCGTCAATAACAACGGCATCCTGTCCGCCTACGACGCCAAAACCGGCGACCGCATCTACCAGCAGCGCATCGAAGGCGGAAACTCCTTTGTCGCCTCCCCCGTCCTCGCCGCGGGCAAGCTCTACATCGCCGGCGAAGAGGGCGACGTCTTCGTCATCAAAGCAGGCCGCCAATTTGAACTGCTCTCCAGGAACCCCCTCGGCGAATCCGTCCTCGCCACCCCTGCCCTCTCCGGCAACATCATCTTCATACGCGGCGAATCCCACCTGTTCGCCATCGCCGAACACCCGCAATAAGTATCGCCCTCTTCAAGCGATCCAACCCAACTAAAAAACCTCTGCGCTCTCCGCGCCTCTGCGAGAAAATAATTTGGTTCCCCTTCAATCCACAAATATTTCTCCCCACCCCACAACCACTTACAAACCCACCCCATAAATCTTAAAACCTCCGCGTGGTAAAACATGGCCAGAGTAAAAACCTATGTCCACCATCAGTCAAGCTCATAGCGACGCCGCTCGCATCAACGGTGCCAAGTCCCAAGGCCCCACCACCCCCGAAGGCAAAGCCCGCTCCTCCCGGAACGCGCGCACCCATGGCCTCACCGCCTCCCGCATCGCCTTCCTCACCCCCGAAGAACAGGAAGAATACGACACCCTCCTCCGCCACTACACCTCCCGCCACTTACCCAAAACCCCCGAAGAACTCGACGTCTTCAACATGC
>JADLBG010000565.1 GCA_020847895.1 Bryobacterales bacterium | reverse complement strand
GCAATGCGCGCAAAAGGGTATCACGGCAACCCCGTCACCGGCCCCGTCTACGTCGAAGGAGCCATGCCGGGCGATGCCCTCGCCGTTCACATCCTCGAGCAGACCTGCGATTCGCTCGGCTACATGGGCTACTGGCCGTTCCTCTTTCACCTCGAGGATTTCTTCCCCCAGCCCGACACTACCCTCGTGGAAATTCGCGACGGCCATGTGCTCTTCGCGGACGACATCCGTATCCCCGTCCGCCCGGTAATCGGCACAATCGGCGTCGCTCCCGCGCTTGAAGCGATCGCCTCCGGCGGCATGGGACGCCACTGCGGCAACGTCGATGTGCAGGAAATGGCGGCCGGCAGCACCGTCTACCTTCCGGTCTTCGTGGAAGGAGCCTTGCTCTGCCTCGGAGATTGCCACGCCATCCAGAGCGATGGCGAAATCGGCAGCGTCGAAATGCGCAGCGAAGTCACCTTGCGTTGCGAAGTCATCCCCGGCGGCGCTGCCTCCATGACCTGGCCGCGCATCGAAACCGTCAATTCGCTCGTCACCGTGGGCATCGCCACCCCGCTCGAGGAAGCCGCGCGCCAAGCCCTCCGGGAGATGCTGGTCTGGATCGAAGAGCGCACCGGCATGAGCCGCCGCGAAGCCTATCTGCTCGCCGGTTGCGTCGGCGACTGGCGCCCCGGCCAGGTTCAGATCCCGAATTATTCCATGCGTTGTATCTTCCCAAAACAATATCTACGGAGCAGACCATGAAACCATGGGCTTATGTGAGCGATGAGATGTATCTGGCTCTGGCCGGCGTCGAAGCCGAGTTTCAGTCACTCGAGTCGGGCCAGGTGACCCTCCTGCAATCCTCCCCGCGCGGAGCCTTCCATGGCGGCCTGCGTCCAGGCCCCTACCGCGTCGTCCTGTCAAAGTCCGGCTACGGAGCCAAAACCTCGACTGTCGAACTGAACGACGAACAACCCGTCCAGTTCCGCCTCCTCGCCGACGGCCTCATCGGTTACATGTACCCCAAGTGGGCGCGATCCGGCGAACTGTGCGAATACCGCATTCATTCCATCGAACAGTACCAGCTCACCCTCTGGCGCTACGGCTGGAAAAAAGAATACGTGCGGATGATCGGATGGGTGGATGAGCATGGCCCTCAGGCAAACCGCCAAATCCTCCCGGACGGCGATTTCACCCAAACCGGCGTGCGCTGGAACAACGACGGCTACCCCGCCGCCCCCCTCATTCCCGCCCCCGATCGCTCCGGCTTGTACTATCTCCGCGCCAAAACCCCCTCCGGCCGGATGTTTTCGTTTCCCTGGGTGGTGGCCCCCGCTTCGCCCCGCGCCCGCATAGCCGTCCTTGCTTCCACCAACACGTGGAACGCCTACAACAACTTCGGCGGCCGCAGCAATTACGTGAATTCCGATCACCTGCCCGATTGTCCCGTGGTCAATTCCCGCCAGGATCTCTCCCGCTACCGCAAAGACCTGCCCTTCGGTACCTGGCGCCACCGTGACCACGAGTTCTCCCCCCTGTCCTTTGACCGCCCGGAACCGAACAACCACATCTTCGACGACTTCGAAGTCACTGATCCTGTTCAGGGCCGTGTCCAGTGCGGCCAGGCGCCCGGCGAATGGCGCCTCTACGGCTGGCTCGAGCGCGAGGGCTTCGATTATGACCTCTACGCCGAGGCGCAACTGCACGACGGCGCGCTCCCGCTCGAAGCTTACAGCGTGGTGATCCTCGCCGTGCACCCGGAATACTGGACCCGTGAGATGTACCTGCGCCTGAAGGATTGGGTCTTCAATAAGGGCGGCCGCTTGATGTACCTCGGCGGCAACGGTCTCAACTGCGAGGTGCTCCTCAACCCCGATGGAACCATGCGCTGCCTCAGCAGCCTTTACAGCCGCCACGGTGAACTCGGCGGCGTGTCGGAGGATGGATCCATCGAGTACGAAAGCCGCATGCACCGTAGGCTCGAATCGGAAGCTAATCTGCTCGGCGTCGTCTGCTCGGAAACCGGAATCATGACCTCGGCCCCCTACCGCGTCCTCGATGATTCGCATTGGATCTTCGAGGGAACCGGCCTCCGCAACGGAGACCTGTTCGGAGCCGAAACCCTCCATGAACGCGTCCCCGGCGGAGCCTCGGGCCATGAAACGGATAAGCGAAGCCCCTCCTCGCCCCCCAATACCCTCCTGCTGGCCAAGGGCACGAACCCCGATGAGGGCGGCTCGGAAATCGTCTATCACGAACAGGCAGGCGGCGGCGCGGTCTTCTCGGTAGGCTCCATCACCTGGGTCTCCGCCCTTTTTCCGGGCCGTGGCGTGTCCCGGATAACCCGCAATGTCCTCGAACGGTTCCTGGCCAAAACATAAGATCCGGATCCGCCACATAGTACCCGCATTACCCTCCCTGTGTTGCGCCGCGCCGGGCAAAGACGTAAGATGCACCCATCGGACAACTTGAATTGAACGAAAGGGGCGGCGCCGGATGAGGTTTCTTGGGACTCTCCTCCGTCAAAGATCAACAACCGTTTCTACTTTTCTTTCAGCGTTCGCCAGGAAGCGCAATGTGATTCGCGCCGGCTTCGGCCTGGTATTGGGCCTCTTGCTGTTCTCCACCGTCGAGGCCTATAGGATCCAACGCGGCCTCTCCGACGAAGCGGTCCTGATCTACCACCGTCACAACGCGCAGGACGACGCCATCTACCGCTTGCGCCGCCAGCTTTGGCTGGGAGCCAATTCCTCGCGGGACTTCCTCCTGAATCCGGCCGTGAACCGGGAGCAGGAATATCGGCAACGTCTGCAAAGCTCTCGCGATTTGTCCGTGAAGCTGCTCCGGCAATTGGATGAGATTGGCAACGGCTCCGAGGTAACCCCACGGTTGCGGGCAAAGTTGCACGAATATTGGGACGTCCTTGACCGCGTTCCCCAGGATACCGGCCCCCTCACCAGCGGGCAGCGCTACCAGTACGTGCAGCGGGAAATCGCCGCCCGCCGCAGTGCATTGGGCGATGTCCTCCACGAGTTTGCGGAAGTTTCCCGGAAAGCCTTCAAGGAAAACGAAGAAGCTCTCACCGCCTCCCGGCGCGAGAGCGCGCTGCACCTCCTCTTCATTCTTGGCCTCTCCATGGTGCTGGCCTTCACCGTTGCCGCCTTCAGTCTGGCGCATTCCGAAGGTCTCGAGCGGAAGACGGAAAGACAATATGCCGAAGTCGCTCAGGCAAAAGCCGGCCTCCAGCACCTCGCCGCCCGGCTGATGGATATCCAGGAAGAAGAACGCACTCGCATCTCCCGCGAATTGCACGATGAAATCGGCCAGGCGCTGGCCACCCTCCGCATGGAAATTTCCCGCGCGGAAAGCATCGCCAGGGAAAGACTGCCGGAAGTGGCCGCACGCCTCCAACGCGCTCGCGGCATGGCGGAAAGAACCGTCCAGACCGTGCGCGGCATGTGTTCCTTGCTCCGGCCTTCCCTGCTCGATGACCTCGGCCTCGGAGCCGCCCTCGAGTGGCTCGCCGAGGACTTCATGGCGCGCGGCGGCGTCCCCTGTAGCCTCCATCAGTCTGCCTTGAGCGAAGATCTTCCCGATCCGGTGAAAACCTGTGTGTATCGAGTCGTCCAGGAATCTCTTCATAACTGTGAGAAGCATGCCTACGCCTCCGCCGTGCATGTGAACGTAACCCAGGCCGAGTCCTCTCTTTCCGTCAGCGTCGAAGACAATGGCGTGGGCTTTGTCGATGAGGAACGCCGGCCGCCAACGAAAGCCTGCTACGGCATTCTCGGAATGCAGGAACGGGCTGCCGCCCTGGGAGGAACATTGGATGTTACCTCCTCCCCCGGCAGCGGCACGAAAATCTGTCTCGTGCTTCCCTTGAAGCTGGCCGTCGAAGGGTGGGCCTTGCTGAACGCAGGTGAGACGAGCGCCTGATGCCCATTCGCATTCTTCTCGCTGACGATCATCGCCTCTTTCGCGCCGGGATGCGCCGGATTCTCGAGGAAAATCCCGATCTTCAGGTTGTGGCCGAGGCCTCCTCCGGCCAGGAAGCCGTCGAACAGGCGAAACTGCACAAACCGGACGTGGCCGTCATCGACATCGGCATGAAGGAACTGAACGGCATTGAAGCCACCGCCCAGATCCTGCGCCATTCCCCTCGTACAGGTGTCCTCGTCCTCAGCATGCATAGCGATGAACGCTACGTCATCCGCGCCGTTCGCGTCGGCGCGCAGGGCTACCTTCTCAAGGATTCCGTCGAAGAAGGGCTCCTCGAGGCCATCGAAAGCGTCCACCACGGCAAACCTTACTTCAGTCCCGCCGTGGCGAAGATCCTGCGCAACCGCGAGGGACGCGACCCGAAGCTCCAGGAATACGACGACCTTTATGAAACCCTCACCGAGCGCGAGCGTCATATCTACCACCTTCTCGCCGAAGGGCTCGGCAGCAAAGAGATTGCCGCCCATCTCGGCATCAGTGTCCACACCGTCGAAACCCATCGCACCCGTGTCATGGAAAAGCTGGAATTGCACGGCATTGCCGAACTCGTGTTGAGCGCCGTGCGCCGCGGGCTGGTAGGATAATCCCCGTTCCGCTTTCTATACAGAAATCATCGTATTTCTCTCTCTTCCTGAAAGGCATAAGATGAATTCGAAGTCCTTATGCCGATTCGTATCCTGTTGGCCGATGACCACTTGGAATTTCGGGAATGCCTCAGGACCCTCCTCGAATCTCAAACTGAAATCGAAGTCATCGCGGAGGCGAGTTCCGGCTGGGATGCCGTCGCCATGGCCAGGGAATTCAAGCCCGACATCGCTGTCCTCGACGTTTGCATGAGGCCTCTGAGCGGCATCCAGGCGATCGAGGGAATTCTTCACTTCTCCCCGCATACCGCGGTCCTCATGTGCAGCATGCATAAAGACGACCGCTATGTCATGAAGTCGATCGACGCCGGAGCCAAAGGCTACGTCCTCAAGGATTCCGATGGCGAAATATTGGAGGCAGTTCGTAGTTTATCGCGAGGCCATATCTATTTCGCCCCGTCCCACTCGCGCCGGCCTCGCTAACACTCGGGAATTCTCCAATCGTTAATCTCCCGGGCCCCCCCAACCCGTTTTCTCGCGCTTTCCGAATGGGCCGCCCCGCCGCGCGCCCTCCCGCGCAAAAAGGGATATACTCTCCTCGTACTGATTCACCCGGGAGAACAGCATGGCAATGAAACGACGCGATTTCTTCAAGCAGGCAAGCATGGCCGCGGGAGCCCCGATGATGCAGGCCGCCGCCCAGCTCGGCACGAAGCCCGCCATCAGGATTACTGACATCAAGACGCACTTTCTGGGAGCGGGAGGAAGGAACTTCTGCTTCGTGCAAGTCTTCACTGATCAGGGTATTCACGGAGTGGGCGAAGCCTATT
>JADLBG010000564.1 GCA_020847895.1 Bryobacterales bacterium | reverse complement strand
TCCTCCGCGCGAGGACGCCCGCGATGCCCTCATCGGCTACAAACTGCACGATCTCCCGCGTTACTCCACGGTGGGCACCAGTTCGCTGCGCCGAACGGCCCAGTTGAAGGCCATCCGTCCCGACCTGCGCATCGAGAGCGTGCGCGGCAATCTGGATACGCGGCTCCGCAAACGCGAGGAAGGGCAGTACGACGCGATTGTGCTGGCCGCCGCGGGATTAAAACGGCTTGGCTGGCATGATCGGATCTCGGAACTGCTGTCGCCCGATGTGATGTGTCCCGCCGTCGGCCAGGGCGCTCTTGCCGTCGAAACGCGCGAGGACAAGGGCGCCGCCTACACCGCGGCACGGATGTTGAACGACAACCGCACGGCCATCTGCGTGGCGGCGGAACGAACGCTGCTCGCGGCATTGGGCGGCGGGTGCCAGGTGCCTCTGGGAGCTTATGCGAAGAAGGACAACCTGCTTCACATCCAGGCAGTGGTGGTCTCCCCCGATGGCGGAAAGATCGTCCGCAAGAAGACCAGCGGAGACCCGCGGCATCCGGAGAAGATCGGCGAACGGCTGGCCCGGACTCTGCTCGATTCCGGAGCCGCTGAGATTCTGCAACAGGTCTACCGACGATGAAGACCGCCTACCTCGTGGGCGCAGGCCCAGGAGATCCGGATCTGATTACCCTCAAAGGCCGGGCTGCTCTCGCCAAGGCGGATTGCGTCCTCTACGACAACCTTGCCAATCCGGAACTGCTCAAACTGGCGCCTTCCTCGGCCGAGCGCGTCTACGTCGGCAAGAAGCGTTCCAATCATGCGCTCAGCCAGGAGGAGATCTGCGCGCTGCTCGTGTCGAATGCGAAGCAGGGGAAGTGCGTAGTTCGTCTCAAGGGCGGGGACCCGTTCATCTTCGGGCGCGGAGGGGAAGAGGCGGAGGCGCTCGCCGCCGCCGGGATTCCTTTCGAGGTCATCCCGGGAGTGACGACGCCGTTGGGCGCCGCTGCCTATTGCGGCGTGCCTCTCACTCACCGCGAGCACACCTCCGCGGTGACGTTCGTGACGGGCCACGACGTGGAAGCCATCGACTGGTCGAAGATCGGCCACGCGGAAACGCTGGTTCTGTTCATGGGCCTGACGCATGTGCGGCGCATCGCCCGGGAGCTCATCGCCAAAGGTAAGAATGCGGCCACTCCGGCGCTTGCCGTGCGATGGGCCACCCGTCCCGATCAGCAGACGGTGACCGGCACGCTCGCGGATATCGCCAATCTCACCGAGGCGGCGGGAATGAAGCCTCCGGTGACGTTCGTGATCGGAGAAGTGGTGCGTCTGCGCGAGCAGCTCAACTGGTTCGAACATCTGCCCCTGTTCGGACAGCGCATCGTGGTCACACGCGCTCGCGAGCAGGCATCCGAACTGACCGCGCGGCTGCGTGCGCTCGGCGCCGATGCGGTGGAGTTTCCCGTAATTGCGATGCAACCGCCGGCCGATACGGGGCCGCTCGATGCCGCCCTCTCGCGCCTGGACTCCTATGACTGGCTGATCTTCACGTCAGTAAACGGAGTGCGATTCTTTCTCGAACGCCTGGACCGCTCCCCTTACGACCTGCGCCGGGTGAAAGCGCAACTTTGCGCCATCGGCCCCGGCACCAGGCGCGCCCTCGAAGCCCTCCATCTCAAGGTGGACCTGATGCCCGCCGAATACGTCGCGGAAAGCCTTGTGGAGGCGTTCGCGCCCTTTTACCTCACGGGAAAACGCATCCTGCTGCCGCGGGCCGCCGTCGCTCGCGACCTCGTCCCTCGGGAGCTTACATCGAGGGGAGCGCAGGTGGATGTGGTGGAAGCTTACCGTACCGTTGTACCACCGGACGGCGCCTCGCTGGCAAAGGAGATTTTCGCGCACAGGGTGGATTGGGTGACCTTCACGAGTTCCTCGACGGTGAAGAACTTCCTGGCGCTGGCCGGGAGGGAAGCGCTGCAGGGTGCGAGAATTGCCTCCATTGGGCCCGTGACATCAGAAACGGTCCGCATGCACGGCTTCGAGGTGAGCGTCGAAGCCGGCGAGCATACGATCGAAGGGTTGGTGTCCGCGCTTACGGCTGCTCGAGGCTAGGCGAGTCCGTCTTACTTCTGTTCCGAAGTCGGCTTCGCCTTTCCGGGAGGCGGCTTGCGGATTTCCTCGAAGTACTGCTGAACGAACTCCTGATATGCCGGCGGCACTTCGTCGCGATTGATTTCCCCGCCGGATTCCGAATGCGTGGCGTCCTTCTGTACGTAGTCCGTCTTGAGACGCTGTTTGCCGGAACTGACCTCCACCATGACTTCGCCGGTGACGTTCTGCGCGCGCTTGCCCAGCAGTTCACTGATCTTGCCCATTGCCGCTGCCTGTTCGGCCTGCCGCACGGACTTGTCTCCGTCCTGTTTGCCGGCGCCGCTCTTTCCTTCCTGCTGCTGTTGTTTCTCGCCGCCGCCTTCGGACATCTTGCCCTGGGCGTTCATGTTCTTCGAGGCTCCTTCGCCCTTCTGCTCACCCGCTTCCTCGGAACTGGACTGGGCATCTCCATTGGGCTTGCCTGGAGCGGGCGCCCCTTTCTGGCCCGTCTGCTTCTGCGCGGCGGCCGATTGCGCGGCGCCCTGCGGAGATGCGGCGTTGTTGCGGGACATCTCGCCCTGGCGCGGGCTCATCTTCATGCGGGCGAGCATGTTCGCCATCGCATCCCGCATCTTGTCCATGAGGGAGGAGTTATCGCCGGGTTGCTGGGCGGGATTCGCGTTGTTGCCCTGGGCGCGAGACTTATCGTTCTGCGGGCCCTGGGATTTCGCCGCGCCTTCCTTCTGGCTCCGGTCGTCACCGGCGGCGGCAGCCTCACCCTTTCCCGCGGCCTCGTCTGTGTCCTTGCCCTCTTTGTTCGCGGGGTCCATCTCTTGCGACGCTTTTCCCTCTTTGCCGGAAGTCTCACCCGAATCTATGGATTGCGCCTTGAACTCATCTTCGCTCCGGGCGTGTTGGCGCTCTGCCGTGTTCTCTTCGTTCACCTCCGCCGGAACCGGCAGGCTATCCAGCTTCCGAGGCAATTTCCGCTTGGGCAATGCCTTGTTCTGCGCGATCAGGCTGGGGGCGGAAGCGAAGGAATCAAAGGGGATGCGGACGAGGGGACGGCGCAGATCGAGCGTTCCGCTGAATCCGTAGCGGGCAATCAGCAAGCCTGCGGAAATCAACAGCAGCGCCGCGCATGCCCATGCCTGCCGCGGCATTCGCAGCGGAGCCGCAATGTTCGCATCCGCATCGGCCGCCGCTGATTCCGCAGAACGCCGTTGGGCTTCGATCAACTCCCGCGGCGCGGGAATCGCCGGCTTGCCCTCCGCAAAGTAGACCGCGGTGGAGACGGCATCGGAGAAGCCGAGGCGCGTATCGATTTGTTGCGCGACCTCATATTCACTCGGAACACGCGCGCGGATGCGCCAAATCCCAAACCCGAAGGCGACGGCCAGCACCAGCAGCGGCCAGTACCATTCGAGGATCTCGGTTCCGGCGAGCAGCAGCAGGATCACTCCCCCGAAAGCAAACGCAAGCGCGACGCTGCCTTGCTCGAGGCCCAACTGCAAAAGGGTGCGCCGCCGAACCCGGTGGAGCAACGCGATGAGAGTGCTGTTTCCGCTCACGAGTGTATTCACCCGTAGGGTATCACGCAAGAAAGCGGGGTGTAGGATGGAAAGCATGGATCGCAGGGACTTCCTGGCTGGACTTGGATTCGGCGGCTACTCGCTGGTGGTAGACGCGCAAAGCCTGGGGCCGGCTGCCGTGACGCCGGCGGCACAATGGCGTCGCGATTTCGATCAGATTGCGCCGCCGCAACGCCGGTATCAGGAAGCGGAACCCCACATGGCGCGGGTCGATCTCGATACCGATATCCTGGTGGCCGGTGGCGGCCTGGCCGGTGTGTGCGCCGCTATTTCGGCTGCCCGGCATGGGGCCAAAGTCGTGCTCCTGCAGGACCGCTCACGCCTCGGCGGAAACTCCTCGAGCGAAGTCAAAATGCACGTCGTGGGGGCGAACAGCCACAAGTCCCGGCCGGGTTGGCGGGAGGGAGGGCTGCTCGAGGAGATCCGGCTCGATGACGCCGTGAACAATCCCCAGCGCTGCTGGGAGATGTGGGACCTGCTGCTGTACGACAAGGTGATCCGCGAGCCCAACATCACCTTGCTGCTCGAAACGACTGTCTTTCACGCCGTGATGGAGAACAGCCGTATTGCCGCGGTGCTGGCCCGCTGCGACAAGAGTGAGCACCTCTACCGCATCCGCGCAAAGCTTTTCCTTGACTGCACGGGCGATTCCCGCCTCGGGCTCGAGAGCGCAGCCGAGTTTCGCATGGGGCGCGAGGCGCGCAGTGAGTTTGGCGAATCGCTGGCGCCCGAAAAGGCGGATGAGGAGACCCTCGGCAGCAGCATTCTCTTCACTTCAAAGCTCCACCACCGGCCGATGCCGTTCACCCCGCCCGTCTGGGCGCGGAAGGTGACGAAGGAAGCCCTGAAGTACCGCAACATCTCATCGTGGGAATACGGCTACTGGTGGATCGAGTGGGGCGGGGACCGGAACACGATTTGGGATAACGAGCGCATCCGCTTCGAGCTTCTGTCGATTGTGATGGGTATCTGGGATTACATCAAGAATAGCGGCGAGCATCCGGAAAGCGCCAACTGGGCGCTCGATTGGGTGGGGATGATGCCCGGAAAGAGAGGCAGCCGGCGTCTGGTGGGCGATCACCTGGTGACCCAGCACGACCTCGAGCGCGGCAATCTCCCGGACGCGGTGGCCATCGGCGGCTGGCCGATGGACGACCATCCGCCCGGCGGCTTCGACCGCTCCGACGCGCCTCCCGCGGTGCAGATCAAAACGAAGGAGGTATTCAACCTGCCTTTGCGGGCCCTCTATAGCAGGAATGTTCCGAACCTCATGATGGCCGGACGGAACATCAGCGCCACGCACGTTGCCTTCACATCGACACGGGTCATGGGAACGTGCGCCGTGGTGGGGCAGGCGGCGGGCACGGCCGCCGCCTACTGCGTCGAGCGCGCCATCTCGCCCCGCGAACTGGCGGCAGATGGGAAGTTGATGGCCGCGTTGCAGCAGACCCTGCTGCGCGACGATCAAACGATTCACGGCTTGCGGAACGAGGACCCGGCCGACGTGGCGCGGCTTGCCGGCGTATCGGCCAGCGGGGAGCATGGCGAGGCCAAGGCCGAACTGATCCTCAATGGCTGCGTCCGGGATATTCCGAAAAAGGAAGTGCATCACTGGGAAGGGCCGGTGGGGCCGGACGGAGCCTGGATCGAACTCGCCTGGGAACAGCCGCGGCGCATCCGGCAGGTGCAGATTACCTTCGATTCCGGATTCCAGCGGGAACTGACGTTGACCGCTTCGGACACGATCAACCGCGGCATTGTCCGCGCCGCCCAGCCTGAGACCGTGAAGGACTACGCGGTGCAAGTCAGCGGCCCATCTCATCCGGAGCCGGTGACGGTGGCTGAGATCAGGGGGAATCATCAGCGGCTCCGGCGCCATGATTTCGAGCCGGTGGAGGCCAGCCGCCTGAGGATCCGCATTACCGCGACGAATGGGGACGACTACGCGCGCATATTCGAGGTTCGCTGTTACGCCTGAGGGAAAGGAAATCCAAGCCCACGCCGAACCGAGACGCCAAATCGCGCAACACCGGCAGTCGCTGACCCGCTTGCAGAATCGGTTGCGCCAAACGCCGGGCCGGGTCTCGGCCCAGAAGGCAGACAAGACGCGGTCGCTTCTGCGCGAAGACCGCCGT
>JADLBG010000563.1 GCA_020847895.1 Bryobacterales bacterium | reverse complement strand
GCTGATCCATTTTCTGGCGGCGCTTTTCGCCTATTTGCTGGCGCGGGATCTTGGATTGGGGAAAGAGGCAGCGTGGATGAGCGCGTTCGCGTTTGGATATGGGGGTTTCGTGGGGACGGTGGCGTGGCTCGACGTGGTAAATGGAGCGATCTGGACGCCGCTAATCATCTTATTTGTGCTGCGCGCGGAGCGGGGATGGAGCAGGATGCCATCGGCGGCGCTCGGAGGCCTATTCCTGGGTGTGGCGTGGCTCAGCGGCCACCACGAAGCGCCGATCCTGGTCTCGCTATTGTGCGCGGTTACGTGGCTGTACTTCTGCCGGCGAAAGCGGGAACTGCTACCGGCCGCGGGATTATTCTTTCTGGTTTGCGGCCTGATTGCCGCGGTGCAGGTGATTCCCACTTACGAATTTGCACGCCACTCGGTGCGCTGGGTGGGCCTGGACCACAGCATTTCATGGAAAGAGCGAATCCCGTACACCGTCATGACGATCTATTCTCTTCCGGCCGCTGCGATCCTCGGGCTGGCGCTGCCCGTGCCGGGACGGATTGCGGATTCGAGTCCGTTTCTCGGTGTAGTCGCCGTGGGCCTGGGATTCCTGGGGATGGCCGCCAGGTGGAAGCACAAGGTAGTCAAACTGGCGACGGTGATGGCATGCGGGGGGATGATCTACTCGCTCGGCGCGCTGACTCCGGTGCAAGGCATCCTTTATTCGATACTGCCGGTGGTGGACAAGGCGCGTATCCCGGCGCGGGGAATCCTGATCGTGAACTTCGCCCTTGCGCTGCTTGCGGCGTTCGGGATGGATGCACTGGTGGAAGAGAACAGGTCGCGGGCCGTACGCTATTTCCGCAACGCACTTCTGGCGGTGGGCAGCCTTCTGCTGGCCGTTACGGTTTCCCTGGTTCTGGGAGAGAAAGAAGTGAATGACCGGATTTACCTGGCAATGGCCGCCTGCCTGTGCGGCTGGGCTCTGGTGACCGCATGGCGGAACTCGACCGTCTCCCGCCACGCGCTATTTGCGGGTATGGCCGTCCTTTGCCTGGTGGAACTGACCAATGCGGGGCCGGCGGTGTACAGCAATAAGTTCAGCAAGAATGCCAACAAGTTCCTCAACGGGCTCACTCAATACGATGATGTGGCGGCGTATCTGCGGTCCGTAAAGGAAGGACCAATTCGAGTGATGGTGGACGATCAGGTGATCGGGTCGAATTTTGGGGACTGGCACGGAATTGACATGATGTACGGTTACGTGGCGGGTGTAAGCACGAACATCCAGCTTCAGGAACTCAACACACAGCGGGCGCAAGACCTGTTTGCCGTGACGCATTTCATCGGCGCGCAAGCGGACCGGCCGGATCAGGAGGAGGTGTTCAAAGGGGATGCGGGAGCAAGAGTGTTCCGCCGGCCGCATGCGCTGCCGCGGGCGCGTGCCGTTCACGAGGCGCGTTTGGCGAGGGACGTAGTCTGGTTGAGAGCGTTGATCCAGGACGAGGCGGTGGATTTGCGGAAGACCGCGCTGTTTTTGAGCGAGGCGCCGAAGCTGGAATCGTGCGAAGGCGAGGACGAGGTGAGGCTGGGGCGGCATACCAGCGACCGGATTGACATGGAGGTCAGACTGCCGTGCCGGGGCCTGGTGGTGCTGGCGGAGACCATGTTTCCGGGATGGGAAGCTTGGGTGGATGGCAAACCGGCCCGGATCTGGGAAGCTTACGGGACGATGCGGAGCGTGGTGGTGGAGGGGGGAAGCCACCCCGTGTCGATGCGCTACCGGCCGCGGTCGGTCTATGCCGGCGCCGGGCTGACGTTTCTGGGGGTGCTGGTGACGATGGGGGTATGTGTGGCTGGATGGCGCAGGAGACCGTTCAAGGCGGAAGAATGACGGTTTGCTGCAAAGGCGACTGAAACGGTCGCCGTGTATGCGACAATTTTGGTCTGGTAGCTTGACCGGGAGCCACGTGTGGCGTATAAAGAATATAGGACCAGTCAGGTCGGGTATTCTTAGATGCTCAAATTGACGAAAAAAGCAGACTACGGGTTGATCGCTCTGAAGCACCTGGCGTCGCTGGAGGCTCCGGAGAGCGCAAGCGCGAAAGAGATTGCGGAGCTGTATCAGGTACCGTTGCCGCTACTGGCGAAGGTGCTGCAGAAGCTGGCGAAGCAGGGGTTTCTGCGCTCGGAGCATGGAACGAATGGAGGCTACCGGCTGGCGCGCGAAGCGAGGAAGATCAGCGCGCTTGAGGTGATCCGCGCCATTGATGGGCCAATCATTCTGACGTCGTGCTTCACGGATCACGGCGCCTGCGATCAATCGACATGCTGCAACGTGCGGGAGCCGTTGCGAAAGATACATGAAGGAATCCAGGGACTGCTGGCGAACATCACAATTGCAGACATGTCAGACGACGAGACAGACAACCCGGACGGGCGTCTGTATTCGCTGCCTGGACTGACGGCACAGCCCGCTTCCACCGTATAGGAGTTATTGCCTTGGCTATCAAACTGCCGATTTACATGGACTATCACGCGACGACGCCGCTGGACCCAAGGGTGCTCGAGGCGATGATGCCGTACCTGACCACGAAGTTCGGCAATGCGGCAAGCCGGAACCACAGCTTCGGATGGGAAGCCGAAGAAGCCGTGGAGACGGCGCGCAAGCAGATTGCGGACCTGATTGGAGCCAACGCAAAAGAGATCATTTTCACGAGCGGGGCGACGGAATCAAACAACCTGGCGTTGAAAGGCGTGGCGGAGATGTATGCCGAGCGCGGCAATCACATCATCACGGCGGCCACGGAGCACAAGGCGATCCTCGACACCTGCAAGCGCCTGGAGAAGCACGGCTGCCGGGTAACCTATCTTCCGGTGACGGCGAGCGGGCTGATCGACCTGGACATGCTGCGCGAGTCGATCACGGACAAGACGATTCTGGTTTCCGTCATGTACGCCAACAATGAAATCGGCGTGATTCAGCCGGTGGCGGAGATCGGGAAAATCTGTAAGCAGAAAGGTGTCCTGTTCCATTGTGACGGCGTGCAGGCAGTGGGCAAGGTTCCGGTAAACGTGATTCAGGACAACATTGACCTGTTGTCGTTGAGCGGGCACAAGATCTATGGACCGAAGGGCGTGGGCGCGCTTTATGTACGGCGCCGCAATCCGCGCGTGCAGGTGACGGCGCAGATGGACGGGGGCGGGCATGAACGCGGGATGCGTTCGGGCACGCTGAACGTTCCCGGGATTGCCGGGCTTGGCGAGGCGTGCGCGCTCTGCCGCAAAGAGATGGCGGAGGAGTCGGCGCGGTTGGGAGCCTTGCGCGACAAACTGAAGGACCGGCTGGCGGCATCGCTCGACGAGGTGTACATCAACGGCACGATGGAGAGCCGGCTGCCGAACAATCTGAACATCAGCTTCGCCTTCGTCGAAGGCGAATCGCTGCTGATGGGGATTAACGACATTGCGGTATCGAGCGGATCAGCCTGCACATCGGCAACGCTCGAGCCGAGCTACGTGCTGAAGGCGCTCGGCGCGGGCGATGACATTGCCCACTCCTCGATCCGGTTCGGGTTGGGGCGGTTCACCACGGAAGAAGAGGTGGACTACGTGGCGGATAAGGTAATTGATGTGGTCCGGAAGCTGCGTGAGCTTTCGCCGTTATATGAAATGTTCAAGGAGGGCGTGGATCTTTCGAAAGTGCAATGGGCCGCGCACTGAGATGAAGGACTCGAGGAAAGGTAGCAACGATGGCATATTCGAACAAAGTTCTGGATCATTACAATAACCCGCGGAACGTGGGGGCACTCGACAAACACGACCCTCAGGTGGGCACGGGCATGGTAGGCGCTCCCGAATGCGGGGACGTCATGAAACTACAGGTCAAGGTGAACCCGGCGACTGGGATCATTGAGGACGCCAAGTTCAAGACGTTCGGCTGCGGGAGCGCGATTGCCTCGTCCTCCCTCGCCACCGAGATGCTGAAGGGCAAGACGGTGGACGAAGCGCTCGAGATCAAGAACACGGTAATTGTGAGCGAACTCGCTCTGCCTCCGGTTAAGATTCACTGTTCCGTACTGGCGGAGGACGCGATCAAAGCGGCTATCGCCGATTACAAGAAGAAGAACAGCGTGGGGAACCACGCGGCAGCGCAGGTGGCGCAATAGACATGGTTGCAACCGAGACAGGGATCCAAGTAACCCCCAAAGCGGTGGAGAAAATCCGCCAGGCGTTCGCGCGCGAGGGTGTGCAAGGGGGGTTGCGTCTCGGAGTTCTCGGCGGCGGCTGCTCGGGCTTAAGCTATCAGTTCAAGTACGAGCCCAAGCCGCGACCGGCGGACAACGTTCTCGATTTTGACGGCGTGACGATCTACATTGATCCGAAGAGCATGTTGTTTCTCGATGGCATGACGCTCGACTGGAAGGACTCGCTGGTTCACTCCGGTTTCGTCTTCGAGAATCCGCAGGCCAAGAAGAGCTGCGGCTGTGGAACATCCTTCGCAGCCTGACGGCGGCGGAGTGCAATCCGCGCGCTGCCGGCAGTGCGGCGAGTCCTCCGGCGGCGAGTTGTTTTGCGCGCATTGCGGCAG
>JADLBG010000562.1 GCA_020847895.1 Bryobacterales bacterium | reverse complement strand
CCGGAAACCGTCTACTGGAGCGTACTCGAAAACGGAAAGCTCGCGCTCCTCAATTTCAATTCGCATCCGGCGCAGGTGCGGCTGGCAACAGGAAAAATGCTGACCATCCCTCCGTACGAGCCCCTCGTCGAGTAAGCGGCGCGTTACAGATAACTCAACCACCAATCCTTGCGCCGCTGTTTCACCCCAGCGAACCATCGGCACAGAGGATACACCACAATCAACAGTGCGAACCAGACGGCGTAGCACGTCCCTAAGCTGAAACCGGCATCGGCGGGAAACGCCTGTCGCGGACCGCCCAGCGTCGGCGGCGGCGTGAACAGGAAGTTCGTTGCCCCGTAGCGCAGATACGTCAAGAGCACCAGCGCGAGATGGGCCAGCCCAAGATGAATCACATAGTAAAAAAACGGCGCCCGGCCGAAAATGAGAACAGGGTTCTTATCCGAAACCCGAACGCCCTCCAGCAACCCCAGCGCAAGCAGGGCAGGCCCCAGCGTCATCAACAGAAACAAGAGCGATGGTGGATACTTCGTGCAATTCAGGAACGAGAGCGCCGTGAACAGACCGGAAGGCTGCACCGACCACCGCGCCGGATCCCCATAGAAATTCAGAGCGCGCAAAAGAACGAAAGCCGCCGTGAGCGCGGCCCCGATTCGAATCAGCAATGCCCGCCGCCTCTCCGCATCCATCAGAAACAGGCTTCCGCAGCAGTAGCCCGCCCCCATCACGCCGATCCAGGGAACAAGCGGATAACCGGGAATCACCACCGTGCCGCCAATGCGAATCACCCCAGGCTGATGCACCACAATCCACACCCAGGCCCATCCTCCAAAGTCCGCCGCTCGCACCGAATCCAGAACGTTGTGCAAGGCGATCATCGCCAGGCTGATCCCGGCGATCGCGCGCAGCGGCAGATAGACAAGCGCCGCCAGCGCCGCCATTGACCAGCCCAGCGCCCAGAACACAGTCAGCACCAGCGGGAACGAGAAACTGAAATACAGCAGAAAGCGAATCACCGTCAACTCGAGCACAACCAGCCACAGCCCCCGTGTCCAGAGAAAGCGCGACAGTTCTCCGCGACTCCTCCCGCGCCGCGCCCAAAGGAACGCGCCCAACCCCGCCGTGAACATGAAAACCGGAGCGCAGAAATGAGTGACCCACCGCGAAAGAAAGATCGCCGCTGTTGTCCTCGAGAGATCCTCCGGCCGAAAGGTGTACGCCGCGGAACTCAGATACTCCCGCACATGATCAATCGCCATGAGGATCATCACGGCGCCGCGAACAAGATCGATGGATTGTATCCGGCTCTTTCTCATCGAAGCCTGGAAGATGTCCCAGCGAACGGATTGATATAAGATTACCGCATCCTGATGACTATGGGACGTATCTATCTTGTTGCATCTTTTCTGCTCCTGGCTGCCCTTGCGCTGTGGCGCAATCCCGCGGCGCAAGCCTGGCAAGCCGCCGTCTCCCACTCCAAACCAGGCCAGGAGGATCTCACCTTCTGGATCAACCACAACGGCCTCGAGCAGATCGATGTCGATGGCGAAGTGGGCTTCGGCGACATGGCGCGAGTCCTCATGCGCCGCCGCTCGAACGCAGCCGCCATGCACGCCCTGCGAGATCGCTTCGTGTTCCGCGCCACCGACGCCGCAACGCTCGCGGACTTCACCGCGCCGCGCCGTTACATCCTTGCCCAAGGCCGTATCTTCAATCTGCCCGTGATCCGCTCCGGCAAGGCGATTCTCCATCGTGTTGTCGAGCGGAACCCGGGCATCGTCGAGCGCACGGTGGACGGCCAGGTCTATACGTTCGACGTGCGCCCCCTCGTGAAGCTCAAAGTCAACCTCAGCGACGAACACGGCCGCCCCGCCGCCGCCCGCCTCTACCTCACCGGCTCAGACGGCCTCGGCTATGCGCCGAAGGGAGCCGTCAGCCGTTTCGCCGCGGAACCCGCCGAGCAGTTCTTTCATGCCTCCGGCAGTTTCGAGATGGATCTGCCCTCGGGGGAGACCGTGATTGAAGCGGCCCGCGGCCCCGAATACCAACTCGTGCGCCGCGCCGTCAACCTGACCAAACCGGCCGAAGTCACCATCCGCCTCAAACGCTGGATCAGCATGTCCGCCCGCGGCTGGTATTCCTCCGACGCGCACATCCACGCCAACTACACGGCTCCCGGCCATCAGGACATCACGCCCGAAGACGTCCGCATGTACGCCCTCGGCGAGGACTTGAACATCCCCAACATGATGGTGGCCAACTCGAGCGGCGACACCGTCCACGACCGCAAGTTCTTCGAGGGCAAGCTTTCCTCCCTCAGCAGCACGCCCTACCTCATCTACTGGAACGAAGAGATGCGCAACGCGGGCCTCTACGGCCACATGTGCTTCTACCAGCTTAAGAAGCTCGTGGAACCCCTCTACACCGGTTTCCGCGGCTCTCAACACCCCGATGACTACCCGCCGAACTATACCCTCGCCAAGGAAGCCCGCGATCAGGGCGGAGCCGTCACCTACGCGCATCCCGGCTATTCCCCGGATTTCAACGGCGCCAGCATGAAGGAAATGCCCGTCGATCTCGCCCTCGGCCAGATCGACGCCATGGACGTGCTCTCCAACAATCCCGAAGAAGTCGCCATGCCCATGTGGTACCGCCTGCTCAATTGCGGGTTCCGCGTCGGCGTTTCCGCGGGCACCGACAGCTTCACCAACGTCGCCGACCACTACGTGCCCGGCGGAGGACGCGTCTATGCCCACCTCGACGGTCCTCTCAAGTACCCGGATTGGATCGCCGCCTACAAACACGGCCGGACCTTCGCCACCAACGGACCCATGCTCTTTCTCAAGGTGAACGGCAAGGAACCGGGCGATGAACTGCGCCTCGATAAAGGCCCGCGGCGCCTTCAGGTGAAGGTGGAGATGAAGTCCGCCATCCCGGTGGACGCGGTGGAACTGGTCGTCAACGGCAAAGCACAGCCCCTCGCCTCGACGCTCACCCTGGATCACAGCGCCTGGATCGCCGCCCGCGTCCTCGGACCCTTCCACCGGATGGTGCTAAACGACGCCAAAGCCTTCGCCCACACCAGCCCTGTCTATGTCTACCTTGGCGGCGAGCCCATCCAATCCGCTCCCGATGCGCGCTTTTGGGTCGATTGGATCGACCGTCTCATCGACCGCACCGCCCAGCGCGGTGTGTTTTCGACAGAGGCCAGGAAGCAGGAGGTTCTGGAATTGTTCCGCAAGGCGCGGGCGATCTATGCAAGGCAGCTTTAGACCGATGCGGATGGGGCCGAGTGGTAGAATCTCTTCTTCCTTGGTGCGCTTTCCCTTGGCCGCGGCGACCTTGATCAGTCAACTCGCGAATCGGGAGCAAATCGATGATGTCAACGGTGGCGCGCGTGGGGTTTTCCCGAGCCGTTTTTTCATGGATCGCCTGCGCTTGTTTTTCGAGTTTCTTTGCTTCCGCCCTGCGGCCTGACATCCGGAGCACGAAGGCGTATTTGGCAAGAGCAAGGCCCGTCAGTGGGTGCTCCGGGCCTAATGCATCGGCGGCAATCGTCAACGCCTCCTTGGCGAAACGTTCACCCTCGGCAAGCCGCCCGCTCTTGGCATACACCCTCGATATTCTCAGCAGTGGCCGAATCGTCTCCGGGTGGCCTTCGCCGAAAGCCCGCCGGCAGAGACTCAAAGATCTCTCCATAAAACCGGCGGCCTCACCATAGCGCTCGGTGGCCGCATACAGAACCCCCAGATTGGTCAGAAGCGAGGCCGCCACCGGATCAGGCCCACGGTTTCTCTCGACGTCCGCAAGCACTTGTTTGTAGGCGGCTTCTGCCTCGGAAAACCGCCGCCGGACGAGATCGCAAGTGGCGAGATTCGTCATGAACGTCCAGGTTTCCGGCGCATCCGGCCCCAATGTTTCGGCCGCGGGCCGATAGCGAAGCAGCAGCCTCTCTGAAGCGCTGTAGCGGCCCGTGTCAAGGTAGAGCAGCACCAGATTGTTGACCGTGGTCAGAACCAGAGTGGGATCGGCGCCGGATCCCTCATCCACAATCCGCAGCGCGCGCTGGTAAAGCTTTTCTGATTCGGCATGGCGGCCCGTATCCTGGCAGAGGGAAGCCATGTTGTTCAACAGGATCGCTAAGCGCGCGCCGTGCACCCCGAGGCGCTCGGCAGCCTTCAGGGCGGCGCCCAGCATTGCCGCCGCTTCGGCGTATTTACCCTCTCGGTCGAGCTGGGATGCGGCACGCGCGGCTTCTTCCCACGTACCGCCGGCGAAGTGATCCTGCGCGATCAGGGACGACCCTACTACAATGCAAAGCAGAGCCGGGAACCGTTTGGCAACCATATTGCGCTTTCCTCCAGATCGTTCTTAGGCATCGCGGCGGCCCACGTGCAATGCCGGCGGGATGCTCTGTATATCCCTGGATAAGTGGCCTCATTTCAGCAACGTCCAAGCGCGTATCTCCGCGGGAGCAGCGTGGTATACTCTGTCCGGCTGGCTTGACTCCATGCAAGGCGACAGTGCGGAAAGCCGCGTGGTGTGCTTTGGGCTCTTCGAGGCGGATCTGATTGCCGGGGAGTTGCGCAGGCGAGGAGTCAAGGTCAAGCTCCAGGAGCAGCCGTTCCAGGTGCTCGTCATGCTGCTTGAACGGCCCGGCGATGTCGTCACGCGGGAGGAACTTCGCCGGAGACTTTGGCCTACTGAGGATTTTGGAGATTTCGAACACGGCGTAAACCGCGCTGTTCATAGGCTTCGCGAAGCATTGGATGATTCCGCCGAGACCCCCCGCTTCATCGAGACGCTTCCCAAGCGCGGCTACCGCTTCATCGCTCCGGTTGAGAAGGGCAGCCGGGCGCCCGTTGAAAACCGCCGCCATGTCCACCGTTTAAGCCGGAAACGTGCCGGCATCGCGGGCGCCATGGCTGCTGTTGCTTTGCTCCTGAGTCTCAATGCAGGCCGCCTGCGCGACCGCTTCCTGCCAGGCGCCCGGCCGGCTGGGATCCGCTCGCTCGCCGTAATGCCGTTCAGTAATCTCTCGAGGGACGCCGACCAGGAGTATTTTGCCGATGGCGTCACCGAGGCCTTGATCACGGAGTTGGGCAGGGTCGGGGCACTGAGGGTTGTTTCACGTCGGGCAACGATGCGGTACAAAAAGGACGGCAAGCCGTTGGCCGAGATCGCCGCGGAACTGAAGGTGGACGCCATTGTGGAGGGCACGGTGCTGCGCTCTGGGGACCGTGTCCGCATCACCACCCATCTTGTGCGGGCGAACCCCGAGCAGCATCTCTGGGCCGAAAGCTACGAACGCCCCTATGCCGACATCCTGGCTCTCCAGTCCGAGGTCGCGCGGAACGTTGCCAGGCAGGTGCGGGCGAGGGTAACGCCGGAGGAAGAGAATGGGCTGGCCGCCAAGCGGCCGGTCAATCCCGAGGCGTTGGAAGCATATCTTCGGGGTAAGTATTTTTTCTATGGCTACACATCGGACAGTCTGCGCAAAGCTGCCGGTAACTTCCAGACCGCCGTAGCCAAAGATCCAGATTTCGCGCCCGCGTGGGCGGGACTCGCCCGTTCTTACGGCGCCGGTGGGTATTGGGGCTACGCCCGGCCCACCGAGTCTTTGCCGAAAGCAAAGGCGGCCGCTCTGAGAGCTGTTGAACTGGACGATACCCTGGCTGACGGGCACAATCTCCTTGGCGGCATAGCCGGTTTTGTGGACTGGAGATGGGACACTGCCGAGCGGGAACTCAGACGCGCAATCGCACTCAACTCCAGCCACGCGGACGCGCGTTTCAACTATGCGTTGGTCCTGGTGTCGCTGAGGCGCCCGGTGGAAGCCCTGGAGCAACTCCGGCTTGTTCGTGAAATCGATCCCCTCCACCCCATGTCGAACAGTTTGGTTCCTGGCTGCCACGCCCTGTTGGGGCAGTTCGAGAAGGCCGTCGAGCACGCGCGGCAAGCGGTTCAAATGGCGCCGGATTTTTTCGTCAACCGTTGGGTCCTCTGGCGGTGCCTTCACTGGGCTGGAGACGACGGCGCCGCGTTTGCGGAATGCCGCCGCGTGTATGAACTGCTGCGAGACACTGAGGTAGTACAGGCTCTCGACCGAGGCCACCGCCGGGCCGGCTATCAGGCGGCTATGAGGGAAGCCGCGCAAACGCTGGTTCGGCGGTCCGGGACGGCATACGTTCCCGCCACGCGGGTGGCTCTGCTGTGGTCCCACGCCGGCGAACACGACCGGGCACTGGAGTGGATCGAGAAAGCTTACAAGGAGCGCGATCCGCCGCTCCACATGGTTTGGGCAAACCCGGATTGGCAAGCGCTGTATTCCAGGCCGCGCTTTCAGAATCTACTGCGTAAAATGGGATTCCCTTCGGTCGAGAAGGCCGCCGCGTGGACTCGATT
>JADLBG010000561.1 GCA_020847895.1 Bryobacterales bacterium | reverse complement strand
GCGACTTCCTCATATGTCTTGCAGGTGACGTAAACCGTTTCCCGAGGCAGGCGAGTCTGATCAATCATCACCACGCCGTCGGCTGTCCATTCAATCGTCTCTACCATTTGCTCCCTAAGGCTGCCAGCTTTTTCCCTGGGCCACCATGGCGCTGAAGAACGTCAGATTGTAGGTGGCGTGCGTCAGGGCCGCGGCAGCCGTCGATCCCGTAATATACCGCACTCGGCCGAACGCCGTTCCCGCCAGCACAAGCAGCACCACATGTTGCCAGGACCAGGAGTATTGCGGGCCGTGCAGCAGGGCAAACGGAATGGCCGTAATGAGAATACCCGGCCACGGGCCGAAACTGCGCACCAGGATGGGCATCAGGAATCCGCGGAAGGCCAGTTCCTCGCACAGCGGGCCGATGGTCACGGCAAAAATGCCCATCACCATCAGGGAGGAGCGGTCGCGCAGCAACTGCTGAAAAGGCATTTCTATTTGTGGTGTCTGCAACACGAAGCCCAGCCAAGCCACTGCAAAGGCGAGCATCGGGCCTTGGAATACGCAGCGCCAGAAGCCCTGTTTCGGCATCACCCAGGCGAGAGAGGGCCAGAACGGCGCATCGTAGCGGACGCGGAACAACAGGACGAGGGAGGCAAACCACAGGGCATAACCGATGAACTGGGCGAGCAGAAAATAAAGAGCCTTGCCGGGCTTCACCGGCAGAAACCAGGTGATGACTTCCATGAGGACGACGCTCAGAACCAGGGAGGGAAGCCCCATGCCGAAGAACAAGGCGATATCCTCGTAGGTCCAAAACGGGTATTGCAGCGAGGACGGCGCCTCCGCCGCCGGGGATTCCGGCAGCCGGGGCTGAGGCACCATCGGTTCGAAATCGGTGTTCATGCGCGTTCGATCAATGCCGCCGCCAATAGAGGAATCATCAACTCGTGGTGTCCGGTGAGAGCATAACCCTTTCCTCCGCTTCGGGCGTGAGGCCGCTCGACGACGTTCGCCTTCGGACGGTAATGCTGGAGAAAATCGAAGTTCACTGTGGTAAACCGGGCCAATGGATACTGTAAGTTGCGGACGACGGACACCGCCTTGAGGAATACTTCGGGAAGAACCACCGCCGAGCCTACGTTTAGATAGACGCCGCCGTCATCGATATCGCGTACGAGGGAGCACAGGAGACGGAAATCCTGGTGCGTGGCGGCGCCGATAGCGGGGCCTTCCGCGCAAGGGTGAGTGTGGGGGGTATCGGTACCGACCGCGACATGGACAGTGACGGGGACGGAGGAACGCCAGGCTTGGAGCACAACGGAATAATCGGCATATTCCTGATTCGCAATATGGTGTAGGCGCAAGCCGAGCGCCTCGCCCATGCCGAGGCCCTGTCGAGATCCGTCGGTTATGGCCTGGTTCATCTCCCGCCCTGTCTCTTCGGCCGCCCCAAATCGCCCATCCGGCAGCACCGCCTCCACATCCTCGCTCGTGTGGCCGGCGATGGCGATCTCGAAATCGTGGATGGATGCCGCGCCATTCATCACAAATCCCGAGACAAACCCACGCCGCATCAGGTCGATCAGGACCGGGGCCAATCCGCACTTGATGACGTGACCTCCCATGCCCCAGAGGATGCTCCGCCCGCGGCGGCGGGCCTCGAGCACCGCCTCGACCACGGCCGCGAACTGCCCGGCAGCCAGGACATCCGGGAGACCGGCCAGTAATCCATTGATTCCGCTTCCCCTCTGGTAGGGTTTCGTCATGTGGCGGATGGTCACCTTCCCGCCTCGATCGGCGATGGGCACCGTCTTCAGAGCCGTAAACTCGAGCGGCTGTTTGGTGTATCTGCTAGACAATCCGGCGGCTCCCTTCCGCGTGCAGCGCACGGGCCAGCGCCTGGCCCGTATGGCTTCGTTTTACCTTCATGATCGACTCGGGCGGCCCGGCCGCGACGATATGGCCGCCGCGCTCGCCGCCCTCGGGCCCGAGATCCAGAATCCAATCCGCCGAGCGGAT
The DNA here is from genome assembly GCA_020847895.1 of Bryobacterales bacterium. GTDB lineage: Bacteria > Acidobacteriota > Terriglobia > Bryobacterales > Bryobacteraceae > CADEFT01. Next base: position 10,372 of record JADLBG010000561.1, on the reverse strand, counting down.
CACGTCCAGTTGATGCTCGATCACCACCACGGTGTTCCCCAGGTCGACCAGGCGCTGGAGCACATCGAGGAGTTTCCGTACGTCGTCAAAGTGCAGACCCGTGGTGGGCTCATCGAGAATATACATTGTCTTCCCGGTTTGACGCTTGCTCAACTCCCGCGCCAGCTTGATGCGCTGCGCTTCCCCGCCGCTCAAAGTGGTGGAAGACTGCCCGAGGTGAATATAGCCGAGCCCGACATCCACCAGCGTCGCGAGCTTTGTCTTGATCATCGGGATGTTCTCGAGCAGCGGCAGGGCTTCGGCCACCGTGGATTCGAGCAGGTCGTAAATCGACTTCCCCTTGTATTTCACCTGTAGCGTCTCCTGGTTATACCGCCGCCCGCGGCAGACGTCACAGGTGACATATACATCCGGAAGGAAGTTCATTTCGATTCGCTTCAGTCCGTCTCCCTGGCAGGCCTCGCAACGTCCGCCTTTGACATTGAAGCTGAACCGGCCTGCCTTGTACCCGCGCTCGCGGGATTCGGGCAGCATCGCGTAGAGATCGCGAATGGCCGTGAACACGCCGGTGTAGGTGGCCGGGTTGGATCGTGGAGTGCGGCCAATCGGGGACTGGTCAATCTCGACGATCTTGTCGATGAGTTCGATTCCGCTGATGCCGTCATGAGCCCCGGGTTCAGCGCGCGAGCCGTAGATTTCCTTCGCCAGGGCGCGGTAGAGAATATCGTTCACCAGCGTGGATTTTCCGCTGCCGGAAACGCCTGTGACCACGGTCAGGGTTCCCAGGGGGAACTCGGCTTCGATGTTCTTCAGGTTGTGTTCGCCGGCGCCGTGAATCACGAGCGAGGCGCCGTTGCCCGGGCGGCGGATTTCCGGCACTTCAATGCGCGCGCGTCCGCTCAGATAGGCTCCAGTGAGCGAGCGCGGGTTCTGCTCGATATCGGCGGGGGTTCCGTGAGCGACGAGTTCGCCGCCCAAGCGTCCGGCTCCGGGGCCGAGATCGATTACGTAATCCGCCCGTTCGATGGTTTCGGCGTCGTGCTCCACCACCAGCACCGTATTGCCGAGATCGCGGAGGCGCGCCAGGGTGTCGAGCAGACGTTCGTTGTCCCTTGGATGAAGCCCGATGGAAGGCTCGTCGAGCACGTAGAGCACGCCGCGGAGCCGGCTGCCGATCTGGGTAGCGAGCCGGATGCGTTGCGCTTCGCCGCCGGACAGCGTGGCCGCGCTGCGTTCCAGGCTGAGGTAATCCAGGCCTACCGCCGCGAGAAACTGGAGCCGGTTCCGGATCTCCTCGCGCACGCGCCCGGCAATCTGGTGTTCGCGCCCGGTCAACTTCCAGCTATCGAGCAGCGGCAGAAGCCGCGCCACGGACGATCTGCTGAATTCGGCAATGGAGACATTCTTCACGCGCACGGACAGGCTGGAGGCTTTCAGCCGCGCGCCCTTGCACCGCGGGCAGGCGGTGGGCGTCATCTGCTCGAGCAGCCACTGTTTGTACTCCTCGCTGGTGGCTTCCTCGTAGACCTGCTGGAGGATGTTGATGACGCCGGGGAATCCGCCGCCGCCCTCCACCAGGACCTTGCGCGCCTTCTCGGGCAATTCCTCGAACGGCTTGTTGATGTTAATTCGCAGCCGTTTGGCGGCGTCCGTCAGGTGGTGAAGCATGAGGCTGGAGCCGGCCCCGGTGCTGAGCGCGCCGTCGAGCAGCGGTTTGGACGGATCGGCAATGACCTTTCCGGGGTCGAATGTCCAGAGGCTTCCGAGCCCGTGGCAGGTCTCGCAGGCGCCATACGGGCTGTTGAAGGAAAACGATCGCGGCTCGAGTTGCGGGACGCTTTCGCCGCACTCCGGGCAGGCCAGTTTCTGCGAGTACAGCCGCTCCTCGCCGTTGACGACGGCCACAATCACCAGGCCCCCGGCAAGCTTCGTTGCCGTCTCGACACTCGCCTCGAGGCGTTTTTCAATTCCCTCTTTCACCACCAGCCGGTCCACCACTACTTCGATGGTGTGATTCTTCCGTTTGTCGAGGACGACCTCCTCGTCCAGAGACCGCAGGATGCCGTCAATTCGCGCGCGGACAAAGCCCTGCTTGGCAAGTTTCTCGAGGTCCTTCCTGTACTCCCCCTTGCGCCCGCGGACTACGGGGGAAAGGATCATGATGCGCTCGTCCTGGCGCAGGGTCACGATGTGATCGAGAATCTGCTGCGTGCTCTGCTGGGTGATGGGGACATTACAGTTCGGGCAGTAGGCAACCCCGATCGAACTGTACAGAACGCGCAGATAGTCGTAGATTTCCGTGATGGTGCCGACGGTGGACCGTGGGCTGCGTGAGGTGGTCTTCTGCTCGATGGAAATCGCCGGGCTGAGGCCGTCGATGGAATCCACCTCGGGACGCTCCATCTGGTCCAGGAACTGGCGCGCGTAGGGCGAGAGGGTTTCCACATAGCGCCTCTGGCCTTCGGCGTAGATCGTGTCGAAAGCGAGCGAACTCTTGCCCGATCCGCTCAGGCCGGTGATGACCGTGAACGAATGGCGAGGGATTTCCACGTCAATGTTCTTCAGATTATGCTGCCGCGCGCCGTGAACCGTGATCTTTTCGAGCATGCCCCAATCACCACGATACCGTACCCTGCCGTGCTATCACCGCGCCTATGAAAATCCTCATCGCAGCCGCTTTCTGGGCAAGCATGCTACTCCAGGCTCAGGGCCCACCGGCGCCGAAGAACTTGCGGGTGCTCCCCAAGGATATCTCACGCGACGACCTCATGAGGGTGATGCGCGGCGCCAGCCAGGGTCTGGGCGTGCAGTGTACTTTCTGCCACGTTCCACGCGAAATGGACAAGGACGACAAGCACGAGAAGATCGTGGCCCGGCACATGTTCACCATGGTGATGAACCTGAAGAAAACAGAGGGGATGCCGGAAGAGGTGGCGTCGAAGATCACCTGCTGGACCTGCCACCGCGGCAGCGCCCACATCGAACTGCCGCCCCCGCCGGCGCCGCCCGCCAGGAAGCAGTAGCCGCGGGCGGGCGTCAGGGGCGCGCCCGGCGTCAGGGACGAATGATCAGCAGCGGAATCTCCCGGAAATGATCGTCAAGGGTCAACACTTCCATGCCATGCTCCATTGCCGCGGCCGCGATCCAGACATCATTGCGCGGAATCGGACGGCCGCTTTGTCTGAGGTAGGCATCGATTTCCGCATAGTGTAAGGCGGTCGCTTCCGTGATGCTCAGAACCCGCACGGACGGTTTGGCAAGAAACCTGGCCAGTAGCGCCCGGTTTTCGGCATAGCGGCTTCCCTGCCGGAAACCGCTATACAATTCGCCGAGAACGATGGCCGGCACGGCAACAGCTTCGGCCTCCCGCATCACCCCCAGAATTCGCTTGTCGCCGCGATGAAGCGCCGAGTACGCCGAGGTATCGAGCAACACGTTCACCGCGCGTTCTCCCAGTCACAAGGCTCTACCTGCCTCATGCGCCGTAAGGCGGCATCGAAGGCTTCGCCTTCAGCCTCTGTCCAAGCTCCCAGAAACTCATCGAAGTCGGAGTTCCCGGCCGGCTTCGGAAAAGCGGATCCGAGCAACCGGATGGCGGCCTTGTTCAGGCTGATGTGTTCGCGCCGGCTGGTTTCGCGGATCGCTTTCTCGATTTGTGGAGGCAGGTTTCTGAGGGAAATGGTCACGACCGCAGTATGACACATATTATGACGCAATATGCTTCATATTGTGATGCATCTCAAGCCGCCAACGGCTCCCGGGCGGTCGAGGCCGCGAAGACCAGCCCGTTGTCGCCGCTTCTGTAATCCGCATAGACGATTCCCATGGGTTCCACCTGTCCCCTGGCCACCATCGACGCCACGGGTTGAATCAGGAAGCGGTGCACCGTGCGCTTCAGTTCCCGGGCGCCGTATTCGTCGCTGACGCCTTTCTCGAGCAGGAACTGCTTTGCCTTGCGCGAGAGTTCCACGGCGAACGCCCGCTGTCCGAGACGCTGCACAATATGCCGCTGAAAATCGTCTATCTGGTGCCGGAGAATCTTCTCGAGCGTGGTGCGTTCCAGGGGATAGTAGGTGCTGATGACGTCGATGCGATTGATGAATTCCGGCGAAAACTGTTTTTTTACGGCGTTCATGGCAACACTTTGCAATTTGTGGTGCAGGCTTCCGGAGTGAACTCCGGTAAGCGCTTCGAAGCCGAATTCCGGTTTCATCTGGCGGCTCATGCCGCGCGCTCCGAGATTGCTGGTGAGGAAAATGATGCTGCGCTCGAAGTTGACGGTGGTGTTGTCCCCGAGCCGCAGGATGGCTTTGTCGAGCACGCCGAGCAGAAGGCGGTTGAGGGAGGGCGCTGCCTTCTCGATTTCATCGAAGAGAACAATCGACAGGTTGGAGCGCTCGCTGGTGGAGGCATTCAGTTTCTGCTGCGTGAGCATGGGCGTGGTTTCGCGGTGCCCAAGGTATCCGGGAGGGGCTCCAATGAGCTTAGCTACCTCATGTTCCATTTGAAATTCCCCGCAGTCGATGCGCAGCAGGTTGCGCTCACTGCCGTGGACAGCTTCGGCGAGCGCCTCCACGGTGCGGGTTTTTCCGGTGCCGGTGGGGCCCAACAGGAGGAACACCCCAACAGGACGGTTCTCCGGCGCCAGCCCGGCCTGGTACAAGTGGACATAGGGCACAATCGCTTCCAATGCGGGCGCCTGACCCACTACGCGCTCGCTGAGGGAGACCAGCAGATCCGCGGTCTCCAAGGCCGGCTTCTTAAACCGTGTGCTTGTCGAAGTTCTCATTGTGCGGACATTTCCTTTCGTGCCCCGAGTATATCGGCCCGAATGGGCGCGATTAGCCTTATTGTGGATCCGGCGCGGGATGCGGAGTGAAATCCAGCTCTCTGAAACGACAGGACTTCCAGAGGGTTGAATGCCCGCAAAAAAGAAAAATGATTACTTGTGACCGAGGTTGGAAAGGGGGCGGGAACGAGGCAAAGGCTACTTGTGACGGTAGGTGATGCGGCCCTTGGTCAAATCGTAGGGCGACATCTCGATGGTGACCCGGTCGCCGGCGAGCACGCGAATGCGGTTCCGGCGCAGCTTGCCGGCAAGGTGGGCAAGCACGGTCCGGTCCTGATCCAATTGCACGCTGAACAAACCGCTCGGGAATTTCTCAACGACGGTTCCGGTCACTTCAATACTGTCTTCTTTGCTCATTTTCCTCCGGTTGAATTATACCGTATCCCGCGTTTGGTGGAAGCCGCGGCGTAAACCGGACGTTTCTCAAACAAGGTTCCCCGGCGCCGATGAGGGACGCGAGGGAGTAAATGTTCTCACTGAAGCGATCAATCGAACTGGATGAACAGCGGCACCAGCGCGAGGAGCAGGGCCGCCAACTGGAGGAGGCCGTGACCTGCTATCGTTCCTCCATCCAAGCCGTGCGCGACCACGCCCTTCGGGCCTGTCCTCCGCTGGCCGAAAGTCATTCGGCGGCTTTGCTCGAACTCGAAGCCGCACTCGAAACGGAGGCGGGCCGCTCAAGCCTCGCGGCCTCGCTTGCGAGTCTGCGCCAGCAGCTTTCCCGGTTCGGAGAAGAAGCCTTCCAGGATTTCCAGGGAAGAGAGGACGACCTGCGGCAGTTGGTGGATCTGCTCGCCATGGCGACGCAGTCCTTCGTCAGTCATAGGAGCGAAAGCTCCCAGGAGGTACTCCAGTTCACGGGCCGGGTCGAGCACATCGCAGGGGGGAGTGATCTGGCCGAGGTCCGGCGCCAGTTGCGGACCCAGGTGAAGGGCATGCGGCAGGCGATCGAAACGATGGCGCAAAAGGAGACCGCTCTCATCGAACACCTGGAGTCGGAATTGACGGCCACGCGCCGCCGGCTGGAGGCGACCGAGGGGCTCGTCTGTCTGGATGCCCTGACAGGGCTCTCCAACCGGCGCAGCCTGGAGCGGCAAATCGGAGCGCGCATCCGGCGGCTCCGGCTGTTTTCGCTCATCGTATTGGATATCAACAACTTCCGTACCATCAACGAACGCTACGGGCAGGAAGCGGGCGATATGCTGCTGCGCGAATTTGCCGCCCGGCTGGCAAACAATGTCCGCGTCACGGATATTGCCTGCCGCTGGAAGGGCGACCAGTTCGTGGCCCTGCTCGATTGCGCGATGCCGGACGCCATGGTCCGTTCCCGCCAGATTCATGCCCAGATGTGCGCCACCTATTCCCTTTCCGTCCAGCGGCAGGAGGTGCTCATCGACATAGGCGTATCCATGGCTCTGGCGGAAAACCGGCTCAACGAAGCGCCCGAAGATCTCGTCACACGCGTCGGGGCGTGTTTGGGAAAGAATGAACCCGCTTAGACAGGAGGGTGGGGCAGACTCGGCTTGACTTTCAGCCGTTCATCTGAACTACCTTAGACTGGAGGCAATTTGAGGTGCGTTCCCTGTTGGATCGTAGCGTGTTCATTGCCGGTGCCGGGCGAGGGATTGGTAAACGGCTGGCCATCGGGTTCGCCGCCGCCGGAGCAAAACTGACGTTGCTTGCCCGCAGCAAGGCGGAACTCGACCTTGCCCATTTGGAGATCGAGCACGCCGGCGGGACCGCGCTTCGGATCCGCGCCGACATTCGGGACTACGAGCAGGTGCACGCGGCGGTGGACCGCGCCCGTTCCCACTTCGGCGATGTGCACGTTGCCGTTTGCGCGGCGGCCATCCAGGGTCCCATTGGCCCGCTGTCGGAGTGCAATCCGAAAGCCTGGGAAGAGACGGTGGAGACCAACCTTTTTGGAGCGATGCACCTGAGCCGCGCCGTACTGCCGCACATGATCGAAAAGCGGCGGGGAAAAATCATTATCCTCGGCGGCGGCGGAGCCCTGTCGGCCCGTCCTAATTTTTCCGCGTACGCCGCCTCGAAAGCCGCGCTCGTGCGCTTCGTCGAATGCCTCGCCGAGGAGGTGCGAGAACACAACATTCAAGTGAACTGCATGTCGCCCGGAGGCACCTATACGGCCATGACAGACGAAATCCTGAGGGCTGGAGAACGCGCCGGGTGGAAGGAACAGCAGGACGCGGAGAACATCCGCATCACGGGCGGAGTCGCGCCGGAAAAGCAGATCCAGCTTGCGATGTTTCTGGCCTCGGAGCGCTCCAACCACGTCAGCGGCAAGGTGATCCACGTTAACGACGAATGGAGACGGCTGGAAACGGGTCGAGTCCACCCGGAAATCTACACCTTGCGGCGCGTGCAAAAGGTCTGAAGCGAACCGGCCGCTCATCCTCCTCCGCATCATTCGTATGTTACGCTGGTCGCTTCATACACTTATGGCGGCCATTCGCGAAAAATCCCAACTGATGAGCGCTTCCGAGATCGACCGGACCCTGGTCCGGCTGGCTCATGAAGTCCTGGAGAAAACGGAGGATCTCGACAAACTGGCGTTCATCGGCATTCGCCGCCGCGGCGTCCCCATGGCGCAGCGCCTGGCGGCGAAAATCGAAGCGATCGAGGGCCGGAAAATCCCGGTGGGTATTCTGGACATCAACCTCTACCGTGACGACCTGTCCACGGTGGGCCAGCAGCCGGTGGTGAGCAACACGGATATCCAGTTTCCGGTGACGGGGATGGATATTGTTCTCATGGACGATGTCCTCTACACCGGCCGCACTATCCGCGCAGCGCTCGACGCCCTGTTTGACCAGGGCCGCCCGGCGCGCGTGCAGTTGCTTGTCCTGATCGACCGCGGGCACCGCGAATTGCCCATCGAAGCCCGCTACATCGGCCGCATGGTACAGACCACGTCGAAGGAGATCATCGAGGTGAAATTGAACGAAGTGGACGGAGTGGAAAAAGTGCTGCTCGTGGAACGCGTGGATTGAGATGGCAAAGGGACTACTCGGAATCGAGGATCTGGAGCGCGCTGAAATTGAGGCGATTCTGGCGCGCGCGAAGGATTTTCAGCCGCTGCAGAACCGGAGCAACAAGCGCCTCGACCTGTTGCGCGGGCGGATGATCGTGAACCTCTTCTTCGAGGCCTCGACGCGGACGAGAACCAGCTTCGAGATCGCCGCCAAGCGGCTCGGCGCGGATGCCGTGTCGATTACCGCCTCGGGTTCGAGCGTGGCAAAGGGCGAATCGCTGGTGGATACGCTGAACACGCTGGCGGCGATGAAGCCGGATGCCATCGTCATGCGGCACGCCGCTTCGGGCGCTCCTCATTTTCTCTCGCGCCACCTTCACGCCCCCATCGTCAATGCCGGAGACGGAACCCATGAGCACCCCACGCAGGCTCTGCTCGACGCGCTCACAATTCTCGACCACCGCCAGTCGCTCGAGGGCTTGCGCGTGGCGATCATCGGGGATATTGTGCACAGCCGCGTAGCGCGGTCGAACATCTACCTGCTCTCGAAGTTCGGGGCCGGCATCGTGCTCTGCGGCCCCGCCTCGCTGCTGCCGCCGAAGATGGACCGGCTTGCGCCCGGGGTGCGCATCACGTACGACATGCGCGAGGCCATCGAGGACGCCGATGTCATCATGATGTTGCGGGTGCAGCTCGAGCGGCAAAACGAGTCGCCGTTCCCAGCCAGTGAATACTATCCGTTTTACGGATTGCAGGTGGAACATCTTCACCTGGCGAAACCCGACGTGCTGGTGATGCATCCCGGCCCCATCAACCGCGGAAGGGAGATCGCCTCGGACGTCGCCGATTCGCAGCGTTCGGTGATCCTCAACCAGGTGGAGAACGGGATTGCGGTGCGGATGGCCGTGCTCGAAAGGATCATGAATTAAGTTCTCATGGCAAAACTGCTCATCAGAAACGGACGCGTGGTGGACCCGGCGGCGGGCCATGACGCGACCGCCGACCTGCTGGTGGAAGACGGAATCATTGCCGGCTACGGGCCGCATTCGGATGCCGTGGGCGCCGAAGAGTTCGACGCGGCCGGGATGGTGGTGGCCCCCGGCTTCATCGATATGCATGTCCATTTGCGCGAACCCGGCTTCGAGCATTCCGAGACTATTGAAAGCGGCTCCCGCGCCGCCGCCGCGGGCGGATTCACCTCCATCTGCTGCATGCCGAACACGCAGCCGGTGAACGACAGCGTTACGGTCACCAGCTACATCGTGGAACGCGCCCGGCACAACGCCGTGGTGAACGTCTATCCCATCGGCGCCATCACGAAGAAGAGCGCCGGCGAGGAACTGGCCTCCATCGGCTCCATGAAGCGCGCCGGCATTGTCGCCATTTCCGACGACGGCAGGCCGGTGATGAATGCCCGTGTGATGCGGCGCGCCATGGAAATGGCCCACTCCTTTGACCTTCCGGTGATCGACCATTGCGAGGATCTCCACCTGAGCGCCGGCGGCGACATGCATGAGGGCCTCACATCGCTCAAACTCGGGCTGCGCGGTATTCCCGCCTGCTCGGAGGACGTCATGGTGGCGCGTGACATTCTCCTGGCGGAAGTGACAGGGGCGCGCTTCCACGCCGCACACATCTCGTCGCGCCATTCCATTGCCATGGTGAAACAGGCAAAAGCGCTCGGGCTGCCCGTGACCGCGGAGGTGTGCCCGCATCACTTCGCGCTCTCCGACGAAGACATGGCGCCCTACGACAGCAACTTCAAGATGAAACCGCCGCTGCGGGGCCGCTGCGACGTGGGGGCGGCCATCGAAGGGGTGTTGTCGGGCGCCATCGATGCCATCGCCACCGACCACGCGCCTCATCCGGGGAGCGAAAAGATGCAGGAATTCGAGCGCTGCCCCTTTGGTATCCTCGGCCTCGAAACCGCCATCGCGCTCGCCCTGGAAACCTTTGTCCACACCGGAAGGCTGCCTATGAGCAAGTTGGTGGAGAAGTTCACGTCGGCTCCGGCAGGCATCCTCCGCCTTCCCCGCGGAACTCTCGCCAAGGGCGCCCCCGCCGACATCACCATCTTCGACCTCGACCGTCCCTGGACCTACGACGTGAATCGGTCTTTTTCCAAGAGCCGGAACTCGCCGTTCCATGGGCGCACCTTCCGCGGCGGACCAGTCGCCACCATCGTCAACGGCCGGTTCGCCTGGCGGAAAGACAAGGAGCTTTAAGAAATGAACGGAGAGCGGCGCGACCGGACTTCGTGGATGTTCCTTGCCCTGATTCTGGCGCTGTTCGCGCTCAGCGTCATTCGCCGGTCGGCGGATTGGGTGCTGCAGTACGAGTGGTGGAAAGAACTGCATCAGGTGGACACCCTCATCAACACGATCCTCTACGGATTCGTGCCGGTGATGGTGGTTGCCGCCGCCGCGTTCGCCGTCCTGTGGATGGCCCATGCGCGCGGGGTGAAGGCGGCGGGAACGGGATTGAGCAGGCATCCGCTCTACAACAAACTAGCCACGCTCGGCCTCCTTGTG
>JADLBG010000560.1 GCA_020847895.1 Bryobacterales bacterium | reverse complement strand
TGATTCGGACGCCCGGTCCCCAACGCGCTGATTGGCTTCAGTTCGCCTTCCTCATTCATCAGCTTGATCGCGCCGGAACTGGTCTGCTGTATGCGGTACGACTCCATGTTGATGTTTTCGGTGATCTCCACCGGCAGCGGACTCTTCGGTAGTTTCAGCTTCCGAAGCAGGTGGCGGGTGTACTGGTAGAACTTCTCCAACCCCACATCGGTGAACGTCAGAACCTGCGACAGGAAGGCGTACAGGCGCACGAAGTCGGAAACGTGCTTGCGAAAGTCCGCTCGCTCATCCTCCGGGCGTGCCTCATACAGCACCACAACGGCATCGAGCAATGGTTGGATTTGCTCCTGTTTCCCCTTCGCGCTGAAGTATACGCCCGCGAAATCCTCAACGTGCTCCTCCAGGAAGATGTGATAGTCCTCCACCATGCGCTTCAAGTCATACAGCTTGTTCGGGTCGGTCGGCTCCGTCAGAAGCGTCGTCTCGAAGTAGGGTTGGAACGCCTTCTGGATGTCGTCAGCTTCGTTGGCGAAGTCCAGCACCATGGTGTCTTCCTTGTCGGGATGGGTCCGGTTCAACCGGCTCAGCGTCTGGATCGCGTTCACGCCGCCCAGTTTCTTGTCCACGTACATCGTGTGAAGAAGCGGCTGATCGAAGCCGGTCTGATACTTCTCCGCGGCAATCAGGAACCGGTACTGGCTCGCCTTGAAGGTTTCGGCTGTTTGGCTCTCCGGAAAGCCATTCATCCCGTGTTCGGTGAACTTCAAGCCCGTATCGGGATCCGTCACCTCGCCGGAGAACGCCGCCAGCGCCTTGTACGGCACCTTCAAATCCTTCAACTGCCGCTCGAACTCCTGCTTGTAGCGGACGGCATGGAGCCGCGAGCGTGTCACCAGCATCGCCTTTGCCTTGCCGCCGATTTTGTCCTTCACTTGACCGTGGAAATGCTCCAGAATGAGGCTGGTCTTCGTTCGCAACCCGTGCTCGTGGAGGTCCGCGTAGGATCGCAAGAGGTACGTGGCCTCTTTACGCTCGTACTTCGGGTCGTCGGCGATTTTCTTCAACAGCGCGAAGTAAACCTTGAACGTCGTGTAGTTCTTCAGCACGTCCACGATAAAGCCTTCCTCGATCGCTTGCCGCATCGAGTACAGGCTGAATGGCCCGATCTTGCCGTCAAACTGGGGTGTACCGAACAGTTCCATCGTTTTCGCCTTCGGCGTCGCCGTGAAGGCAAAAAAACTGACGTTCTCCAGCCGCCCGCGCCGCTTCATCGCCGCTTCTACCGCCGCGTTGATATCATCCTCATCGTCAGCGGCTTCGGCCGCATCCTCCTGAGCGGCCTCTTCCAGATTCCGCGCCGCCAGAACTTCCTTCAAACTCCGGTTCGACTCCCCGCTTTGCGAGGAATGCGCCTCATCCACCACAACCGCGAATCGCCGGCCTAGCAGTTCGCCGATCTTTTCCGTCACGAACGGGAAGGTCTGAAGCGTGGTGATGATGATGTCCTTGCCCTGATTCAAAGCGTCCGCGAGTTCCTTCGCCTTCTGCTTTTCGATCGCCGTCACAACGCCCTTCACCTGCTCGAAGCTGCGGATTGTTCGCTGAAGCTGCCAGTCCAGCACGCGCCGGTCCGTCACCACCACCACCGAATCAAACACCCGCCGGTCGTTGCTATCGTGTAACCCCGCAAGCTGGTGGCAAAGCCAGGCGATCGTGTTGCTCTTCCCGCTCCCGGCGCTGTGCTCGATCAGGTAGTTCCTTCCCGGCCCGTTTGCCCTGGCGTCGCGCACCAGCCGCCGCACCGCATCCAACTGGTGGTAGCGCGGGAAGATGAGTTCCCATTCCTTGGCCGGTTTTCCCTTGTCGTCCAGCTTCGGCCGCTTCACCAGGAAATGGTTCAGAATGTCCAGCAAACTGTCCTTCTGCCAAACCTGTTCCCAGAGATAAGCCGTGCGGAAACCGTTCGGATTCGGCGGATTCCCGGATCCTTCGTGGAACCCGAGATTGAACGGAAGGAATGACGTCTTCACCCCGCGAAGTTGGGTTGTCAGGAACGCAAGGTCGGTGTCCACGGCGAAGTGGGCAAGGCAGCGCCCAAACCGGAATAGGGGTTCCTTCGGGTCCCGGTCAAGCTGGTATTGCTCGACGGCATTCTTGACGGTTTGCCCCTTCAACGGCGTCTTGAGTTCGGCGGTGATCACCGGCAGCCCATTCACGAACAACACCAGGTCCAGGCTGTTTTCGTTCTTCTCGCTGTACCGGACCTGACGCATCACGCCGGTCATGTTCGCCTCGTACAGACGGTTGTGTTCTTCGTTCAGCGTCGATTCGGGGCGGAAGTAGGCAAGGTCGAACTTGCAGCCCAAGTCCGTGACTCCCCTCCGCAGCACGTCCAATGTCCCGCGCGATTCGATTTCGCCGGTCAGCCTCCGCAGAAAACGTTCTTTGACCTGTTCGCCGTGCTGGGTCTTTAGCTTGTCCCATGTCTTCGCTTGTGTCGCGTAGAGGAAGCTGAACAAGGCTTCGGGGTCAAGGCACAATTGCCGGTCATACTTCTCCCCGCCGCGCGGCGCGTATCCGCTCCGGCACAGATGCTCAAAAACGGAGGTTTCAAAATCCTTTTCTGAAGTGTCCATGTTTGAAGGAAGTTTCCAGCTAAACGAGCCGCTGGCCTAAGTTGCCTTGGACCGGCATGAATCCAATACTCCTGCCCGGAACAGCATCATCCGGCCTTTTCATGTACATGAACTTCCCGTTCCAACTCTTCCGCGAAGGCTTCGGCCTCCCTCTCCGGGATCAGTTCGTACTGGCCGGGCATCTTCTTCAGAATGTTCTGCGCCTTAATGAAAGCATCCTGAAGACGGTTATCCTGCGGCTCACCCAGCAACAAATGAATCTTGAAACGTTCGGAGCTATCGTTCAGGCTGGTGGCCCGCCCCACCCATCGGTTCGCCTTCTCCACGATCGAACCGCCGTCCACCATGTCGAAGGAAACCGGTTCGTACACGTGCCAGACCTGGTTCTTCCACGCCCGCTGGAACTCATATGCGTAGTACGGCGCGACAATACGCTTGGGCGCGAGATGGGCCGTCACGTGGCGGCGGTCCAGCGGCTCCCGGAACGTCCGCCAGATGTCCTCATCATCCCGGCGGCTGGAATCGCTGGTCAGCGCGTACCGCTCGACATACCGTTCAAACAAATCCGCCGTCGTCTTTTCCAGATCGCGGCTCAGGCCCACGCCGGCATGGGAAAACTGGATCGAGCTATCATCCGGCGGCAACACCCTGGCAAGCATCTGTTCGATCGCGCGGCCCGGCTCAAACGGCAATTCCGGCAGGCTCTCCCCGATCGCGCTCACTTGCTCCTGAATGTAACGGGTCAACTGCCGGAACCGGTTGCCGTCAATCTTCGTGAACATCCGCGTGATGCGGGCGTAGTGCGTGGTGCAGATGGCGCGCAGAAAACCGGCTTCGCGCGAGTACACCGCGACGCCGATGTTGATGAACTCTTGCGTTACGGCGTCATGCACATAGCGCAAGACGCTGAAACTGTACGGCGTTCTCATGCAAGCCTCCTTCTCACCTCTCCGGCGAACTCCGTGGCGTGGGCGCTGACCGTCCGCAGGTGCCGTTCGATCTTTGCCAGACTCTCATTGTTCCACTCCGTTGGCGCGTCGGCCAGGATGCCATCCAAATCCGGTCCCGGCAAGGCAGCCAGCCGCGCTGCAAACCCATTGATATCAATCGGCCTCCCTTTCAGCTTCCTGTAGAAAACGTGGTCGTCGAGATACCGCTGGCCGTCCAGCCTCCAGGGGGCCGCTGATTCCAGAATATCCAGTAGGAAAGAAAACGCCAGTTCATGATCGAACAGGTAAATGTCGTTGCCGCGCGTGAACAGGTTGGGATGATCGAATCGCCGGTCGGGGTTCTGGACAAGCCCATCGAAGGCGAACACCTCCGTCGCTGCTTGCCACATCGCCTCCGGAATCGCTTTCTCCACCAGCCACGTGCTGACATCGGACAGTTGGCGCGAGCCGAAGTTCAAGCCAACGCTGTTGCGCATCCGCTCCGCTCTCTTCGGGTGCGGGCCGTTCGCCTCCAAGGCGGCCACCAGTCCGGCGAAGTCGGCGTCTATCACCACCAGCGCCGCCTCTGGTACAAAGAGGCCGAAATAGCTGGCCAGCCGCGATGCCAGCAATTCGCACAGCAAGCCCGTTTCACC
>JADLBG010000559.1 GCA_020847895.1 Bryobacterales bacterium | reverse complement strand
TGGCGTCGTCAATGACCACGGGCATCTTCTCGACCGCGCCCACGCCGAGGATGGCGACCTGCGGCTGGTTGATGACGGGGGTGGCGAAGATGCTGCCGAAGCTGCCGAAGTTGGTGATGGAGAACGTACCGCCCTGCACTTCGTCGGGCTTGAGCTGCTTGGCCCGCGCGCGGCCGGCGAGATCGACAATGGCTCGCTGCATGCCGACGATGTTGCGTTCATCGGCGTTGCGGATGACGGGCACAATCAATCCCGCCCCTCCTTCGAGGGCGACGGCAATGCCGATGTTGATTTCGTTGTGGTAGATGATGTTCTTCCCTTCAATGGAGGAGTTGATGATGGGGAAGGAGTGCAGCGCTTCGGCGGCGGCGCGGGCAAAGAAGGAGAGGAAGGTGAGCGAGAAGCCGTAGCGCTCCTGGAACTGGCTCTTGATTTTTTCGCGGAGTTTGGCGATCTTCGTCACGTCGACGCGGTGCACGGTGGTGACGTGCGCGGAAGTGTGCTTGCTGAACACCATGTGCTCGGCTATCTTCGAACGCATAACGCTCATCGGTTCGACGCGGGTCTTGGCCGGGCCTGGCTTTTCAACGGGAGCGACCTCAGCTGCCATCACGGGGGCCGCCGCGGGCGCAGGAGCCGGTGCGGGCGCGACAACGGGAGCGGGGATGGACGGGGCCGCGGCGGCGACGGTGCGCGCGCCTTGCGCGGCCATGTAGGCTTCGACGTCCGCTTTGGTGATGCGCCCGCCGGCGCCCGTACCGCGCACCTGTGTGAGGTCAATGTTGTACTCGCGGGCCATGCGGCGCACCAGCGGCGACAGCGGCCCTTGCGGTTCTTCGGCGGCAACCGGAACCGGGGCCGGGGCGGGAGCAGGCGCGGGAGCGCGTTTCGCGGCCGGCGGGGGCGCAGCAGCGGCTTTGACGGGCTCGGGGGCGGGCGGCGCCGCGGCAGGCTGCGGAGCGGGAGCAGCCGCGCCGGCGGATTCGCCGATGCGGGCCACCACGGTATTGATGGAAACCGTGGCGCCCTCTTCTACCAGCACCTCCGATAGAACGCCGGTGGCCGGAGCGGGGATTTCGCTGTCCACCTTGTCGGTGGATATTTCAAACAGCGGTTCGTCGCGCTCGACGCGATCGCCCACTTTCTTCAGCCACTTTGTCAGTGTGCCTTCGACAATACTCTCGCCCATCTGGGGCATTACGACGTCAGTCATGCAAGGGTCTCCACGGGAATTCGATTCACAAGACTCCCATCGCCGGGATGGGCGTCCGGGGAAACCGGCGCGCCGTAATCGAAGACGCGCCGGAAATGTTCCGCCATGCGCGCGATAACTTCGGCGCGGGCGGCGCTCACTCCTAACTCTTTCATTGAAGTAACGGGCCTGGTAAGCCCGCAAGGGATAATGTAGCGAAAATAGCTGAGGTCGGTGTCGACGTTCAGCGCCAGACCGTGGGAAGTGACCCAGCGGCTGAGATGGACTCCGATGGCGCAGACCTTGGCTCCCGCCACCCAGACTCCGGTGTAACCGCGTACGCGCTCGCCCGCGATGCCGAAATCGTCGAGGGTGTGGATGACCACCTGCTCGAGGCCGCGGACAAACGCTCCCACATCGCGCTTCCACTCGCGCAAGTCGAGGATGGGATAGGCCACCACCTGGCCGGGGCCGTGATAGGTGACATCGCCCCCGCGATCGGTGTGGTGATATTCGATTCCGGCCCGGGCGAGGAGTTCCGGGGCGGCGAGCACGTTTTCCGCGTGTCCGTTCCGGCCCATGGTGATCACGTGCGGGTGTTCCACGAAGAGGATCTGGTCGCCTGACTGGCCCAGCTTGCGCAGATCGACGATCTCCTGCTGCAAGGCGTAGGCTTCCGTGAAGCTCATCCGGCCCAGGTCGCGGATGCGGCAACTACGCATTGATGGAAAGTCCGTACACGGCGTTGAAGGCCTCGCCCACGGCTTCGTAAAGGGTGGGGTGCGCGTGGATGGTGTTGCGCATCGTATCCACCGTGGCTTCGGCTTCCATGGCGGCGACGGCTTCGGCAATCAGTTCGTAGGCGTGGTAGCCGATGATGTGCACTCCGAGAATTTCTCCGAACTTCTCGTCGGATACCACCTTCACGAACCCGTCATGCAGACCCACGATGGAAGCTTTGCTGTTGCCGGCGAAGGGGAACTTGCCTACCTTCACCTTGTAACCCTGGGCCTTGGCTTGGGCTTCAGTGAGCCCCACGCTTCCGATGCCCGGTTCGGTGAAGGTGGCGCCGGGGATGCGGTTGCGATTGATGGGGGTTGCCGCCTTGCCTGCGATATGGGCGACGGCGACCATGCCTTCCATGGTGGCGACGTGCGCCAGTTGCGGAGTTCCGGCGACGATATCGCCGATGGCGTAGACGCCGGGTTCGGAGGTCTGCTGCATGCCGTTGACCGTGACGAAGCCGCGGTCGAGAGCCACCTTGCTGTTCTCCAGGCCCAGTTTGTCCGTGTTCGGCTTGCGGCCCACGGCGACCAGAAGTTTTTCGGCTTCCATGACCTCGGTCTTGCCGTTGGCCAGAGTGACGGTGAGTTTCACGCCGCCCGCGGTCTTCTCAATGCCGCCGGCCTTGGCTCCGGTCTCGCAGCGGATGCCGGTCTTCTTGAAATAGCGCTCCAGTTCTTTCGAGACGTCTTCATCCTCGACGGGAACCAGACGCGGGAGCATTTCGAGCACGGTGACCTTCGTTCCAAAGCGATGGAAGATGGAGGCGAACTCCACGCCGACGGCCCCCGCCCCGATGACGATCAGAGACTTCGGAACGGTGCGCAGGTTGAGGATTTCGATATTCGTCAGGACAGTATCGTCCGGAGCAAGGCCGGGCAACATGCGGGCCTCGGAGCCGGTGGCGAGAATGATGTTCTTCGCCTCCACCACCTGCTTACCTTTCTCTCCGGTGATCTCCACCTTGCCGTTGCCAAGCAGCCTGGCATAGCCTTTGAGGATGTCGGCTTTCTGGCGCTTCACCAGGAATTCCACGCCCTTGGCATGCTTGTCGACGATCTTCTGCTTACGGTCGACTACTTTGGGGTAGTCGAGGCGCGGGTTATCGCACAGCATTCCCTCATCGGCGCCATGCAGAAAGTGCGACCAGACTTCGGCGGCATGCAATAGCGCCTTGGTGGGGATGCATCCGACCAGGAGGCAACAACCTCCCAATTTCGGATCTTTTTCGACGAGCGCAGTCTTGAGGCCATATTGGCCGGCGCGGACTGCGGCGGAGTAGCCGCCGGGACCGCTCCCAATCACCAAAACGTCGTAGGACACTAACCCATCTTAACATCGCGTGGAAGCCATAAAACACAAAGGCCCCGGCGTGTTTACCGGGGCCCTCGCCTTGAATACCGAAGCCTTTCTACCCGCCGGCTGGTTTCCCCGAGCCGATCTCGTCCCCCGATACGACAATCTCCACGCGGCGGTTTTGCTTCCGCCCCGCGGCGGTGTCGTTCGTCGCCACCGGCTGGGTTTTGCCAAATCCTTGGGCAGTCACTTGCTCCGGCTTCAAACCCTGACTGAGGAGGAACTCGCGCACGGCGCCGGCGCGGTCCTCGGACAGTTTCTGATTGTAATCGTCACTTCCGATGGAATCGGTGTGTCCTTCGACGGCCAGGCGCAGGCTCGGGTGGGCGAGTACAATACCCGCCACGCGCGCCAGTCTTTCTCGCGCATCCTGCTTCAGGGTGTACTTGCCGAAGTCGAACAGGACATCGGACATGTTCACGATGAGCCCGCGCGCGGTGTCGCGGGTTTCAAGCACCATGTTCAACTGATCGCGCAGGCGCTGGCGCAAGTCGGCTTTTTCCTGCTCCGCCTTTGCGCGCAGACGGTCGGATTCGAGCGCGGCCTGCTTTGCCTTGTCGGCTTCGAGAGCCAGTTGCCGCTGCTGCTCGATGGCGGCGGCCTTGGCGGCTTCGGCCTGAAGGCGCGCCGCTTCAGCTTGCTGGCGGGCGGCTTCGGCTTCGGTGCGGGCCTTCTCGGCTTCCATACGGGCGCGATCGGCGGCGGCGCGTTCTTCCGCGGCGCGCCTGGCGGCGAGATCGGCTTCGGCTTTCGCCTTCTCGGCGGCGGTGCGCTCCATCTCGGCTTGCTGCCGGCGGCGGGCTTCGGCTTCCGCGTCCGCCTTTGCCTTGGCTTCGCGGTCGGCTGCCGCCTTTCGCTCCTCGGCGAGGCGCTCCTCGTCCTGGCGCTTCAAGGAGATGACGCGCGCATCCTCGGAGCGCTGCACGGCTTCGCGGCTCATCATGCTCACCGGCTTCTCACCGGCGCGCCGGTCATGGTAATCCTCAGCCTGTTCGAGCGCTTTCGCAGCCTTGTTGTAGGTATCCGTGGCGTATTTCTCCGCTCCGTAAAGTTTGGCAATGCGCACCGCGTTGCGGGCTTCGATCAGTTCGATGGGGATCTTCGAACTCCAGGTGGGAGGCTGGGCGGAACCGGTTCCGGCATACTCTCCACGCTGCAACAGTTCGTACTTGGCATCGACGATTTCCCATTTGCCGAGCGTATCCGGGCGGAGTTCATTCTCCATCACGATGACGTCACTCGGCTGCGTTACCGCGTAATACGGTTCGGCCGTTACGATGAGTCCGAACACCTGTAATTCCGTTGTTACGCTGATCTTGCTTTTGCTTCCGTTGAGGAGGATCTCCCCCAGATTCTGCGGGCGGCCCTCCGGCGTAATCGCCCACAGCACGTAGGTGAGATACTCGGGGCCCAGCGTATAGGCAGGCGCAAGGTTCTGGAAATTGGCGTCGATCTCGATGCGCCCCTGCTTGCTATCAACCTTTGCCTTGCCTGCCGCCTTCGGATTCACGGCGGTGCCGCGAAAATCAATCATGGTGGAACCGCTGCGATGGCGGTAGTTGAGCGCCTTGGTTGATTTGGCGACGACGTTAACTTTAATGCTGGTGATAGGCTCGAGTTGTTGTGCCGGAAGCGCGGCGGCGAACAGGCAGACGAGGAGTCCTATCTTGTTGTACATATCGATCGCTTCCTCCATTCGGAATTTAGGCAAACCGGGTTCCAAACCCGGAACTATTGACGGAACAACACGTTGATGGCGGGCAGTAGTACCAGCAGAACGGCATTTCCTCCCCAGCGCGCGGTAATTCCTACCTGCCTCGGGGCTCGTTCTGTTTCCCTCTAGGATAGCATCCCAACACCTTCAAAAAGTCGGCGAGTTCTTCGAGGTGGCCGAGCGCTTTCTGCATCCTCGCGTCACGGGTGTCCGCGAGGACGTCGACGTAGAAGAGATATTCCCACGGCTTGCCGCGCAGCGGGCGCGATTCGATCTTCGTCAGGCTCAAATCGCGCAGGGCAAACGCACTGAGTGCGCGGAACAAAGCCCCCGGCGCATTCCGCGTTGTGAACACGAGTGAAGTCTTGCGTTCCCCTTCGCCGGGCGCCGCGAGGGAGTCTCCACGGCGGCGGCGGAGGAGGAAGAAGCGAGTGAAATTCTGCCGGTCATCCTCGATGGAGCGTTTGAGGATCTTTCCTCCGTAGATCTCGGCCGCCATGGCGGAGGCGATGGCGGCGGCATCCTGTAGCTTTTCCGCCATCATCATCTTCACGCTGCCGGCGGTGTCATAGAACGGACACTTCTCCAACCGCGGGTGGGCGGCGAAGAAGTCGAGGCACTGATTCAAGGCGACGGGATGGGAAAAGACGCGGTGGATTTGCTTCCATTTCACTCCCGGACAGGCAATCAGGTTGTGAACGATCCGCACGCTGGTTTCTCCCTGAATTTGCAGATCGAAGTTCAGCAAGTGGTCGTAATTCTCGTGGATCGAGCCGTGGAGCGTGTTCTCGATGGGGATCACGGCTGCGTCCGCCGTTCCCTCGCTGAGGCTGCGAAACACCTGTTCAAACCGCTCGCATGGCAGTGCGACGGCTGTTTCCCCGAGCAGTTGCTTTACAGCGATCTGGCTGAAAGCTCCGAGTTCGCCTTGAAAGGCGGCGCGAATCCGTTTCATTCCTCTTTTCCTCCACTCCACCTCTTGGCGTCAGCTTCCGGTAATCCGAGCAGGTCCAGCACGCGGCCGACGCTGAAGTCCACGATGTCATCGACCGATTTGGGGTGCTGGTAAAAGGCCGGGACCGGCGGAGCGATGATGGCGCCCATTTCCGCGAGACTGGTCATGGCGCGGAGGTGGCCCAAATGGAGAGGGGTCTCGCGCACCAGAAGGATCAGGCGGCGGCGTTCCTTGAGGGCGACGTCGGCGGCGCGCACCAGGAGATTGGAACTGATTCCGTGAGCAATCGACGCCATGCTATGAATCGAGCAGGGCGCCACCACCATTCCATCGGTGAGAAAGGAACCACTGGCGAGCCGGCAGCCGATCTCCTCAACCGGATAGCTATGGTGCGCCAAGTCTCTGATTTCCGTCCCTTTCTTCCCCGTCTCGAGCCAGGCTGTGCGCTCGCCGGAGCGCGTCAGAATGAGGTGGGTTTCGACATTGTCGCGTTTTCTCAGCTTCTCGAGCAGGCGGATTCCATAGATGGCGCCGCTCGCGCCGGAGATCCCGATCACGATTCTCAAAATTGGCCTCCCACTTGAATTTTTGTTCTGAATTCAGAACAAACCTTTGCAATAATGCTTGCTCTTCCGGCTCCCGATCGCTATAATCCCTACGGAAACATAAGGCTACCGGAATTTCCACCGGGGACTCCCGTTGGCTGAGAATCATAGCATGGAGGAAGCGGGACAGAAACTGAAGCGCGTGCGCGAACGGCTCAACCTGCGCTACCGGGATGTCGAGGAAGCCAGTGTGAGGATTGCCGAACGCCACCATAACGACGAATTCATTCTCGGTCTGAGCCGCCTGGCCGACATCGAGAACAAGGGAACGGTCCCGACCCTCTACCGCCTATACTCGCTGTGCGCGATTTACCGGCTCGACCCCTATGAAGTGATGGGATGGTACAAGGTCGATGTGTCGCGGCTCGCTTCCGATGCCGCGCAGGTGGAGATCGACCGCACACACACCATCGGCTTTTCCACGAACGGCTACGGACAGGTGACCGTGCCTCTCTCGCTGGACCCAGGCTTGGACATGCGCAAGACCACCTATCTCAGCCGCATGATTCAACGCTGGGGAAAACTGCCCCTCATGCTGCTCGAGGGTTTGGAACTGGAGGACCATCGCTACGGCTACATCGGAACCGACGATTGGTTCATGTATCCCATCCTCCAGCCCGGTTCGTTCATCCTCATCGATGAGACGAAGCGCAAGATCGTCAGTTCCGGGTGGTCTTCGGAATTCGAACGGCCCATCTACTTCCTCGAACACAAGGACGGATTCGCCTGCGCCTGGTGCCATCTCACCGAGACCGGCCAGATCGTGCTGCAACCTCACCCCGCCTCGCGCGCCAATCCCGTTTTTTACCAGTATCCCGACCAGATCGACGTCATTGGCCAGGTCACCGGGGTGGCTATGCGTCTGGATCAGGCGAAGCGACGCCGAGCTCGTTCCGCATCAGGCTAAGCAGCGTCTCGAGGTCGGCGAGAAAGAGTTCTCTCTCGACGGAGCGTGCCGAATCCGGGGGTAAACTCCGGTAGGGCTCGAGACGCGACCACGCCTCCACCACCGTTTTGCGCTCCGGCTCCAACCCGGCTACATAAATTTCCAGGTCCGCCTTTTGCTGGTCCAAATGGAATTCGAGCCATTCGGCGAAGACCAGATCATGGCTTTGCTCCATGGCGCGGTTGGCTTCTGCCTGCCCGAAAATCGCCTCGAGACCATGGTGATGGTACTGGCCGGTGTTGGGATCGCGCAGGGAATGGAGGTAGACGAGGCGGCCGAAAACAGAAGGGATCTGGGAGAGGGTGTGGCGCCAGAGGTCGTCGGCGGGCGTACGTGGAAAAGTAGGATGAGGGGAATCGGGTGCGGTGTGGCTCACGCAGACCTCCAGGCGGTTTCGGAACAAGTATAACAATGGCGAGACAAATGGAGTACGCCTGACGGACATTTCTCGCGCCAAAATCCGGGTTGTTCCGAATTTCGAAAACTTTCGGCAAAGCCGCCACAGGTGCCGAAATCGTGTTTATCCTGTTGATGAACCGGCACTTCCGGTAACCACCACCCAGGAGATCATCATGCTTAAGAAAGTCGTTTTGCTCGCTCTTCTCACCTTCTCGGCGCTCAGCGCGCTCGACCTGCCGCAACCCGAATGCTGGCCCTGCTCGGCCCGCCAGGTTGCGACCCGGTAAAATTTTCCGATTTCAGCATCCAGGCAGACCGGCTCCTCTGTCTGGATGCTAAACTGTTGTTCGAGAATCAAAAACTCGTCACGAGCCGCGAATGCCACGTCTATCCACCCTGG
>JADLBG010000558.1 GCA_020847895.1 Bryobacterales bacterium | reverse complement strand
GTCCGTGTGCAGCAGTCCTCCGACGGCCCCTCGATGGATATCACTTACAACTCCGTCAACAACCGTACGCTGGGAACCGTCTCCCCCGTTCACGACTTCCTCATCCAGTCCCCGGAAGCCATCAACATCCCGCCGCGCGTGCGCGTCTATCAAAACAACCGCGACGCCGAAGCCAGAGCGAATGTCGTCACCCTACCCGTCGGCATCTCCGCCAACGAGGGCCTTGAGGACATCCTCTACGATGCCGCTCGAAACCGCGTCTATATCGCCAACTCCGGCATGAACCGCATCGAGGTGTTTGATGCGGCCTCGAAGGCTTTTCTCTCCCCCGTCAAAGTCGGGCAGTTGCCGCGTTCCATGGCGCTCAGCCAGGACAATGCCACTCTTTACGTCGCCAACAGCGGCGGCGAAAGCATCAGCATCGTCGACTTGGACGCCGGCCAGGTGGTGGACCGCGTCCATTTCCCTCCACTTCCGTTCAACGCCACCGCCGCTCTTGTCACTCCATCGCAAATCGTCTCTACCCAGCGCGGGCCCCTCGTCATCATGAACAACGGCTCCATCTGGAAGGTGATCGGCAATGAAGCCATCCCCAGGGCTGTCAGCCCCGTGATCGGAGCAGCCACCGTCACCGCGCCCCGAACTCTCGCCGCCACTCCGAATGGCGAGTACGCCATGCTCCTCGCCGGCAACGGTTACGTCTACCTCTACGACGCCGCCACCGATGAATTCGTCCAAGGCCGCCAGGTCTTCACGCCGCCCATCCAAGGATATTTCGGCCCCGCCGGCGCCGGTCCCGGAGGTCGCTACTTCCTCGCCAATGGGACCGTCCTTAACCCCGCCCTCACCCCTACCGGTTCCGCCGGAAGCATCGCTTCGACTGGCCGCGCGGACACCATCACCACCACCCCGCGTCCCGTCTCCGCCGTCGCCCCGCTCAACCTTACATCCTTCGTCCGCTTCACCCAGCCGGTGCGTCTTCAGGCCAACAATCCCCTCACCACTGATGCTCCTGTCATTGAAGTTGCTGACGCCAATACCGGCAACACCATGCGCAGCGTCCCCACCATCGAAGGCCCCATTTCCACCGTTACAGGCACGGCCCGCGCCAACGTTTCCGGTCGTCTCCTCGCCGTCGATCCCTCCAGTTCAACGGCTTACTTCCTCACCACCAGCGGACTCAGCATCGCCGCCCTCGACGCCATCACCCCGGCCGATCGTCCGCAAGTCACCCAAAACGGCATCGTCAACATCGCGAACCTGAAACCTTCCGTAGCTCCGGGCAGCATGGTTTCCATCTTCGGCCGCAACCTCGCAAGCGATGGCTCGGCTTCGAACGATTCCACCCTTCC
The DNA here is from genome assembly GCA_020847895.1 of Bryobacterales bacterium. Classification (GTDB taxonomy): domain Bacteria; phylum Acidobacteriota; class Terriglobia; order Bryobacterales; family Bryobacteraceae; genus CADEFT01. The sequence goes on along the minus strand of JADLBG010000558.1, from coordinate 3,592 downwards.
CACCGTCCTCGGCGGCGTTTGCGTCACCATCAACAACCGCTCCATGCCCCTCACCATGACGTCCGCGGGCCAGATCAATGCCCTCATCCCTAACGATCTCGCCGCCGGACGCTACCCCGTTGTCGTCCGCTCCCTCGATCGCAAAGCTGCCCCGCTCTCTCCTACCCAACTCACCCTTTCCAAGTACGCCCCGGCGGTCCTCATGGATCCCCAATCGAAACAGCCTGCCATCTACCACTCCGACGGCAGCCCTGTTACCAGAGACAACCCCACCACCCGCGACCAGCGCCTTGTCATGTACGCCACCGGCCTCGGACCTACGAAGGGCGGCAAAGTCACCACCGGCGATCCGGCGCCCTCCGCCCCGCCGGCCATCACTGACCCCGTCAGCGTCTTCTTCGGCGACCCCCGCTACAAGGAAGCCGCTATCGCCGTCGAATGGAGCGGTCTCGCTCCCGGCCTCGTCGGCATCTACGAAATCGATCTCTATGTTCCCGGGGACCACCTCCGCGGCGACGCTCTCGACGTCACCATCCGCATCGGAGGCGTCAACAGCCCCACCAAAGGCGATCTCGACCCCAGGATCGCTGTCAACTGAGGCCGATCGCTTCGTCCTCATGCGAGGAAACGGCGGGTGGCGGAAGTACAGGCGGCGGTGAATCAATTTCAGAAAAAGCAACTCAGCTCAGTAGAGGAGAACCATAGTCCGAGCCTCGTCGATGCGAAAAATCACACGCCATTTGCCAACGCGGAGGCGAATCTTTCCCTTGAGATTCCCTTTCAGCGCCTTTGTGCCCCCGCGTTCGGTGGCGGCGTAGTTTGCGATGCTGACACGTGCCTGCTCTCTTGCATCGGGGTCGAGGCGTCTGGCCGCTCGCTCGAAAGCGTCTGTGAATCGGATCTGAAGCGCCATTCAGGCGCTCAGCCGTCGCCGCAAATCATCGCGGGAAATGATCTCCCCAGGCTCCATTCTCCGCTTGACGGATACGTTCCTCAAGTTGGGGATCAAAGCTCTCGGCAAGCGTCTCGGCATGGTCGGCGATGTCATCATACAGCGCGAAGATCGGATCACCTTCCGTGCGCCCCAATGCGTCGATCAGTTCTCGAAATTGCAGGCTGAGATGAAGCCCATCCTGGATCAGAGCCCGCAAGTCCGGCAGGTCTTCCGCGGCCTTTTCGCCCTGGGAATCATACCATTCGAGCACCGCAACACCGTGATCCCGGACCGCTTTGAGATCCTCCGCCCCGCCACGGCGTATCTCGAGTTGCTCCTCGGTAATCGCGGCCATGAGGCCGTGGTAAAGAGGAAGCCACGAGGCATAGAGCGCCGAACACAAAGACGCCATAGTCACTTCCAGTACAAGTGCACAAGCTGCGCCTTGTAGAAATAGTGATCTTTCCTTGCCCATTCTCTCGGAAAAAAGGAAAGATGACGTTTTCCGCAATGCCCGCTTTCCTTGTAGGTTTTGGCCTTTCGGCAGACAAAGAGGAGACGGTCGAGGCGCGGTGCCACACAGGGATCGTCGAGTTAGACGACGTGCTCCAAAAGCCTGAGGAAGTTGGAGGCGCGGGCGGGAATCGAACCCGCGAGTAAAGGTTTTGCAGACCTCTGCCTTACCACTTGGCTACCGCGCCGGTAGGGTGGGGTTAAGTTCCTATTATGCCACACCTTGGCTACGGCTGCTAAAATAGAAGTTTTTCCTGACATGCTGGAATCACAACTACAGAATCTGGCTGCCTCTGCGCGAGAGAGAATCCTTTCGGCGGCGAGCCCCGAGCAACTCGAGGCCGTAAGGGTGGAGGTGCTCGGCCGCAAGGGCGCGCTTGCGGAGATCAGCAAAGGCATGGGCAAACTCACGCCGGAAGATCGCGCCCAAATCGGAAAACTGCTCAACACCGCCAAGAACGATCTCGAAGCTGCGCTTGAAGAGCGCCGGAATCGCTTCGCCAATGAAGCCTTGCAGGCGCGCCTGGACGCCGAATGGATCGACGTTACCCTCCCCGCTCCCGGTCCGCGTCCCGGCACGCTGCATCCCCTCACCCGGATTCAGCAGGAACTCGAAGACCTCTTCACCTCCATGGGCGTTGCCGTCCTCGATGGGCCGGAGGTCGAATCCGAGTACAACAATTTCGATGCCCTGAACATTCCGCCCGATCACCCGGCGCGCGACATGCAGGATACGTTCTGGCTCGGCGATGGGCTATGCCTGCGCACCCACACCTCGCCCGTGCAGGTGAGAGGCATGGCGAAACTCGGCCCGCCCCTGCGTATGATCGCTCCCGGCCGCGTATTCCGCAACGAAGAGGTGGACGCCAGCCACGAGCACACCTTTTATCAACTCGAGGGGATGATGGTGGACCGCAACGTCTCCATCGCCCACATGCTGTATTTCATGAAGACGCTGCTCAGCCACATCTTCGGACGCGAGGTCACCGTCCGGCTGCGGCCCGGCTACTTCCCCTTCGTCGAGCCGGGCTTCGAACTCGACATCCAATGCCTCATCTGCGGAGGCCCGGGATGCGCCGTATGCAAGCAGAGCGGCTGGGTGGAACTGCTCCCCTGCGGCCTGGTGCATCCCAATGTGCTCCGGCAGGGCGGCATCGATCCCGAACAGTGGGGAGGCTTCGCCTTCGGTCTGGGCCTGACCCGCCTCGTGATGATGCGCTACGGCATCGACGATATCCGTCATCTGCAAAGCGGCGACCTGCGCTTCCTGCGTCAATTCTGAGTGAGGATGAACTGCCTTGAAGTTTTCCTATAACTGGATCCACGAACTGGTGGACGGCCTCGAAGCCTCACCCGCTGAGCTGATGCGCCTCATCACCATCAAGACCGCCGAGTGCGAAGGAGTGGAGGCGGCCGGCGCGCACTTTGCTCAAATAGTGGCCGCGCGGGTTCTCGAAGCAGAGCCGGTACCCGGCAGCCACAATCGCAAAGCCGTGGTCGACGCCGGAGCGCTCGGCAGGCGCACGGTCGTCTGCGGCGCTCCCAACTGCCGCCCCGGCATCGTCACCGCTTATGTGCCGCCCGGGGTCTCCCTCGAAGGCCGCGAGATCGGCAGGCGTGTGGTGGACGGCGTCGAGAGCGATGGAATGCTCGCCGGCGGCGCCGAACTCGGCATCAATCGCGATCACGAAGGCATCCTTGAATTCGACGCGGAGCCCGGCACTCCGCTGCCGCGCATCCTCCCGGACCACGTCATCGAGGTGGACAACAAATCGCTTACCCACAGGCCGGATCTTTGGGGACACCATGGAATGGCTCGCGAAGTCGCTGCCATCACCGGAAAGCGTCTGCTCGAACCAGTGAACCTCGAACGCATCCCCCAAATCCCGGCCCCCGTCCAGGTCAGCATTGAAGATCTTCAGCTCTGTCCCCGCTATAGCGCGCTGGTCTTTGAAAACGTCACCGTGCAGCCTTCTCCCTTGTGGATGCAATACCGCTTGGAAACTGTCGGCATCAATCCCATCAACAACATTGTCGACGTGACGAATTACGTCATGGCCGAACTCGCGCAACCGATGCACGCCTTCGACGCGGATAAGCTTGCGGGCGATACCATCTTTGTCCGCAATGCCCGCGAAGGCGAGC
>JADLBG010000557.1 GCA_020847895.1 Bryobacterales bacterium | reverse complement strand
CTTCTCAGCGGATTGATGATGCTTGTGGCCAGCACGGCGGCGGGCGCGCTGTGGGACCGCTTCGGCCCAGCGGTTGTTTTCTACACCGGCGCGGGGATTGCCGCCCTGGGAATGGCGGGGCTATTCTTCGACATGCGAATCCGCCCGGCGCCGCGAAAAACCGGGTGAGACAAACCTCCGGCGCGAACCCGAACGCGGCTGTGCTATCTTTGAGCAACCCGACGTATGATTTCCACTTTGTTTCTTGTCGCCGCCTCTTTCGCGGCCGCGGCCACGCCGCCGCCCGAACAACAGATTGCCGCCGCCGTGCTCGCCGCGCCCGCCGAACGGCGGGCCGAAGCTACCGTGCTCGGATATTCGCCGGAAGGTAAACTGATCACCCTCCGCAAAGGCTCCAATGACATGGTGTGCCTCGCCAGCGACCCGAATGCCAAGACCTTCAGCGCCGCCTGTTACCACAAGGACCTCGAGCCCTTCATGGCGCGCGGGCGGGAACTTGCCAACCAAGGGATGAAAGGGATGGAGCGCCACAAGTTCCGCTGGAAGGAGGTAGACGAGGGCAAACTCAAGATCCCGAAGGAGCCACGCATGCTCTACGTGCTCACGGGCAGCGGCTATGACGCCGCTACCGGACAGGTGGCGGACTCCTACCTCCGCTGGGTGGTTTATGTTCCATACGCGACAGCCGAATCCACCGGCCTCTCCACCAAATCCGGCCCGTATCCTTGGCTGATGTATCCCGGAACCGCCGGCGCCCACATCATGCTCAGCCCGCCGAAGAAGTAGCCCGGGCCTCCGGGCGGAGGCCGGCTAGCGCCGCTGCCCGCGCAGCCACAGCCAGCACAATCCGGCCGCGATTACGGCGACGGCCACGTCAAACCAGATCACCACCGGCAGCGGGTCCATCCACTTGTCCATGTTTACTGACCGCCCGTAGTACGGCGGCCCGCTGCCGTAGGCCTCCTTCAGCAGCGTATAGTCCACGAAAAACATCAGCCCCAGCAGTGCGAGGATCAGGCTCAGGATCAGGTGCCGGCGCATATCTAGGTGTACCGCGAACTGCCCGAGGGTGTGGGGAAATCTCCCAGAATCGGATACACCACGCGCAAATGGATCTGGCACGCGGTGGTTGCTCCGGCTTCCTTCGTCAGATCGGCGGCGAACGCGTCAATGTGCGTGGTCAGATCAATGCATCCGGCGCTTCCAGGCACGGTGCCCCCGTGTATGAAGAATCCGCCGCGCCCATAGGTCTCCGTCGTGGTGAACGGATGGATCGTGATCCGGTAGCGTCCCCACGACCTCTCGAAGCTACCGGATACGACCGTGTTCCAGTAGTTGTCGTCCAACTCATCCGGCCGGATCCAATAGGTTCCCGCCGGAATCGGCCCGGCGTTTGCGATCCGCTGCCGCGCCTCGCTGTAGTCAAAATGCCCGGAGGCGTCGGGTTTTCCGGACACCGCGGGGTAGCTGTAACTTTTTGATCCGCCCGTCATGCGCAGATACTTGCCGTCGAACATCAGTTGTAGTACTCCGCAATGGGCCAGAGTGGGATTGTAGCGTTCACTCGAATAGTCGCCCAAAATAGACCTCCCCTTGAGGAAGGCGGAAAAACCCGGCCAATTCCATCACCGCGTGGCGTGCGAATTAGATCAGGTGGTTCGAGGGATGGCGCGCTATTCGATCCGCTTTTCGCTGACCGGAGGTCTGTTCTGGCAGGCGATGCTGTCGCCGACGCCGGAAGCGATGGTGGCGCAGGCGTTGTCGATGGCGGCTCTGCGGGCGCGATCGACGGTTTCACCGGCAGCGGTGCGGCAGGAGGTCTGGCCGTTGAACTCCATGCAGACTTCGACGCGGTGTTTGCGCATACCGAGAGTGGAGTAGACGACCAGGCCCATGAAGGCGATGACGGCGATTGCGATCCAGAGGCCGGATTTCTTCATTGCTGGCGCTCCTCGAAGAAGCTTCCCATTTTGCGAAATTTCTCGTAGCGTTCATCGATGAGTTGGGTGGGGGACATGTGCTTCATCTCCTCGAGCGCGGCGCGGATTTGAATGCGGATCAGATCGGCGGTCTGTTCGGGCTGTTCGTGGGCTCCGCCGGGAGGTTCGGGGATGATGGCGTCGATGAGGCCGAGACGAAGCAGGTCGGGCGCGGTGAGTTTGAGGGCATCGGCGGCCATCCCGGCTTTTCCGGCGTCGCGGTAGATGATGGCGGCGCAGCTTTCCGGAGAGATGACGCTGTAGATGCTGTTTTCGAGCATGTAGACGCGATTGCCGACGCCGAGCCCGAGGGCTCCGCCGCTGCCCCCTTCGCCGATGACGATGACGATGATGGGAACGCCGAGGCGGGACATTTCGCGGAGGTTATAGGCGATGGCCTGGGCCTGGCCGCGCTCTTCGGCATCGATGCCGGGGTACGCGCCGGGGGTATCGAGGAAGGTGACGATAGGGCGGGAGAACTTGGCGGCGAGGTTCATGACGCGCATGGCCTTGCGATAGCCCTCCGGCTTCGGCATGCCGAAATTGCGGATGAGCTTCTGCTTGGTGTCGCGGCCTTTCTGCTGGCCGGCAAGCATCAGGGGCTTACCCTCGAACATGCCGATGCCGCAGACGATGGCGGCGTCGTCACCGAAGACGCGGTCACCGTGGAGTTCCTGAAAGCCGGTGAGGAGATACTTGACGTAGTCGAGAGTATGGGGACGCTTGGGGTGCCGCGCAAGCTGCACGCGCTCCCAGACGGGGCTTGATGCCGCCTGACCTGCCGGCTGTGACGAAGATTCCACTGCTGTCTATTCTAGCTGGCCAAGACTTCGACCGCTTCCTGGCCGCAGATCTTCTCGACTTCGGAGAAGAATTCCTTATCGGGTTTTACCTTGGTGGCGAGGAGGTCGAGGATGACGGAGAACTCGCGCGGTTTTTCGAGGCGGAGGCGGACTTCGGTATCGCCGGGCTTGCGGCCGATGAGGTCCCTCAGCGCCAGGGCGCGCTCGGGATTGCCGAGGGAGACGCGGATGGAAATGAGGGATGGGTAGTTGACGCGGGCGAGTTCGAGGGGGATGATCTCCTGGACGTTGAGGCGCGGGGCGGCGTTTTCTTCGGGGAGGACGGCGGCGCGCACCATGACGGCTTTGTCCTCGACGAGGAAAGGCGTGAGGGCCTCGAAGTTGGAGTTGAAGACCATGGCTTCGAGGCTGCCGATCCAATCCTCGAGTTGCATGACGGCGAAGAGCTTGCCTTCCTTGTTGCGGCGGCGCTGGATGCCGGTGAGGATGCCGCAGAGTTTGACTTCCGTTCCGCGGGCGAGGCCTTCGAGTGTTTCCGTGGAGTGCGGCGTAAGCTCGCGGATCTTATCGCGGAAGGGATCGAGGGGGTGTCCGGTGACATAGATGCCGAGCATCTCCTTTTCGCCGGAGAGCATTTCCTGGGGCGTCCAATCAGGCACATTGGGGAGGGGCGGGTCGGCGGGCTGATCGGACATTTCGAAGCCGAAGAGACCAACCTGGCCGCTGGCGCGGTCTTTCCAGACGCGGGCGCCGGCTTCCATGGCGGCTTCGACGGCGGCGAAGAGGCGGCCGCGGGAGGCGCGGAGGGAATCCATCGCGCCGGCGCGGATGAGACTTTCGAGCATGCGGCGGTTGATGGCGGCGAGGTCGACCTCCTCGCAGAGTTGATAGAGGGAGCGGAAGGCGCCGAGTTTGGCGCGGGCGGCGAGGAGGGCGTCGACCGCGGAAGCGCCGACGTTCTTGACGGCTCCCAAGCCGAAGCGGATGGCTTCGCCGTCGGGGGTGAAATTGAGGTCGCTGTAGTTGATGTCGGGCGGGAGCACCTTGATGCCCATTTCGCGGCACTCATTGATGTACTTGACGACCTTGGAGGTGTTGCCGGTTTCCGAGGTGAGCAGGGCGCTCATGAACTCACGCGGGTAGTGCGCCTTGAGGTAGGCGGTGACGTAGGCGAGGTAAGCATAGGCGGCGGAGTGCGACTTATTGAAGCCGTATCCGGCGAACTGCTCCATGAGGTCGAAGATTTTTTCAATCTTCTTCTGGGGGAAGCCGCGTTCGAGAGCGCCGCTGAGGAAGCGCTGGCGCTGCTTGGCCATCTCCTCCACCTTCTTCTTGCCCATGGCGCGGCGGAGCAGATCGGCGTCGCCGAGGGAGTAGCCGGCAAGGACGTTGGAGATCTGCATCACCTGTTCCTGGTAGACGATGACGCCGTAGGTCTCCTCGAGCAGGTCTTTAAGCGGGGGCAGGTCGTAAGTGACTTCCTTGCGGCCTTGCTTGCGGTCAATGAAATCGTCAATCATACCGCCCTGGATGGGGCCGGGGCGGTAGAGGGCGTTGAGGGCGCAGAGGTCTTCGATGCGCGTGGGTTCGTAGCGGCGGAGGATGTCGCGCATGCCCTGTGATTCGAACTGGAAGACGCCGCTGGTGTAGCCCTTGGAAAAGATTTCGTAAGTCTTGGGATCGTCCAGGGGAATCTCTTCGAGCGTCACTTCGACGCCGTGGTGTTTCCTGATGAGGCGGATGGCGTCATGGACAATGGTGAGGGTGGTGAGGCCGAGAAAGTCCATCTTGAGGAGGGAGAGTTTCTCGAGGCCGACCATGTCGAACTGGGTAACGACTTCGTCGCGGTTGGTGCGGTAGAGCGGGACGAGATCCTTGAGCGGGGCGGGAGAGATGACGACACCGGCGGCGTGGACACCGGCGTTGCGCGCGAGGCCCTCGAGGCGCTGGGCGACGCCGAGGACATCCTTGACGCGATCGTCTTTCCTGGCGGCATCCTGAAGGCCGGGTTCCTGCTCGATGGCATCCTTGAGCTTGATGTTAAGGGTGGGCGGGACGAGTTTGGTGAGCTTTTCGACATCGGCGAAGGTCATGTCGAGGGCGCGGCCGACGTCCTTGATGGCGGCTTTGGCTCCGAGCGTGCCGAAGGTGATGATCTGGGCGACCTGCTCGCGGCCGTATTTTTCGGTGACGTACTGAATGACTTCGCCGCGGCGGTGGGTGCAGAAGTCGATGTCGATATCTGGCATGCTGATACGCTCGGGATTGAGGAAGCGCTCGAAGAGCAGGCCGTACTGGAGCGGGTCGACGTCGGTGATCTCCATGGCGTAGCTGACGAGGCTGCCGGCGGCGGAGCCGCGGCCGGGACCGACGGGGATACCCTTGGATTTGGCGAAGCGGATGAAGTCCCAGACGATGAGGAAGTAGCCGGAGAACTTCATCTTCTGGATCATGCGGATTTCCGAGTCGAGGCGGTCGAGGTAGGCTCCGAGTTCGTGCTTGAGGTGGCCACGGGCGCGCATGGCTTCGAGGCGCGGGCGGCGCTTTTCGAAGCCGTGGCGGGCGACCCATTCGAAGTAGGTGCCGGTGGTGTGCCCTTCGGGGATTTCGAAGCGGGGAAAGGGATCGGAGACCTTTTCGAGTTTGACGTGGCAGCGCTGGGCGATATCCCAGGTGCGGTCGAGGGCGTCTTCGTGATCGGAGAAGAGCTTCGCCATTTCGGCGCGGGTCTTGAGATAGAACTCATTGGTGGTGAACCGCATCCGGTTGGGATCGGACATGGTTTTTCCGGTCTGGATGCAGAGGAGGATCTCATGCATGCGGGAATCGTCATGCGTGAGGTAGTGCGCGTCGTTGGTGACGACGAGGGGGATGCCGGTGTCGCGGGCGAGTTTTTCGACGAGGGGGATGACGCGGCGGTCTTCATCGAGGCCGTGGTCCTGGAGTTCGAGGAAGAAGCTGCCCTTGCCGAGCATGTCCTCGTAGGTGTGCGCCATGCGGCGGGCTTCGGCGTACTGGCCGGCGAGGAGGGTTTCGTTGATGTCGCCCTGGAGGCAGGCGGAGAGGCCGATGAGGCCTTTGGAGTGCCGGGCGAGGAGGTCCTTGTCGATGCGAGGCTTGTAGTAGAAGCCATCGAGGAAGCCGGTGGAGACAAGCTTGATGAGGTTGCGATAGCCTTCCTGGTTTTCGCACAGCAGGACGAGGTGGTTATAGCGGGTGTCGGACTTGTCCTTGTGGTCCTTCTTCGAGACGTAGACTTCACAGCCGATGACGGGTTGAACGCCGTGCTCTTTCGCCTTGTTGTAGAACTCGACGGCTCCGAAGAGGTTGCCGTGATCGGTCATGGCGATGGCGGGCATTTTCTGCCGGACGGCGATCTGCATCATCTGGCCGATTTCACAGGCTCCGTCAAGGAGTGAGTAATCGGTGTGGTTGTGGAGGTGGACGAAAGGCCTGTCGGACATTACTCCTGTATCCTCGAGCCCGAGGAGCGGGCGTGTGGGGGAAGGTTCTGTCCTATTATCGCGCCGCGGCGATCTAAATGCCGCGACTCAGGCCGCCGATTCCGCACAAGGCGGCGAGGATGAGGATGGAAACCGCCACGCCGAGGGCGAAAACACCGGCGTTCACGCGGTTGGCAAGCGGCGAGCGTTTGCGCAGCAGATTCCGCCGCATCGCCCCGCCGGCATGAGTGAAGAAGGCGACGGAGGCCAGGAAGTAGTACGGGATCAATGTCACCGCGCCTCGAGAATGCAGCAATCCGGCGGGTCCTCCCGAAGCAAAAAGGAAATCCGTTTCCGTGTGGGAAAGCGCGCGGCCGCTCACCAGGGTGGCCGTCACGTGCGAGCAGAGAAACACCGTGATGAACAAGCCGGAAGCGGCCTGCACGTGGTTGAGAAATCCCTGCCGGTAACGGCCTCGCCACGCCAGCGCCACTCCGGAGAGAGCCTGCGCAATGAGCGCCGCGACCAGCAGCGGCTCCACGATCGAATTTCTGTAAATTACCCGAAGCGCATCCTGGACGGCGCGGTGGGCGGCCAGGCTGTGGAGCGCGAACAGGTGATTCGTCAGGTGCGCGAGAACGAAGATCCCCAGCAGGAGGGCAGTTGCGCGATGCGCCTTCAGAAGCACTCTGCCGGGGCTCAGGCTGAGGGCGGCGCCGCCGCCGAACACCACTACGGGAACCGAAACCGCCAGCATCGTCCAGTAGCCCCCTTGCGCCCCGACGTGGATCAGGCCGCCGGTGGCGGTGATCAGAGGAGGGATGACGATGGTCAGATAGCCCGCAAACGCGGCGGGCAGGGACCAATGCATGATCGCCAGGCCGGTCAGAGGAAGCCCGATCGCGGCCGCCAT